>CAIUZK010000066.1 GCA_903903635.1 uncultured Bacteroidota bacterium | reverse complement strand
GTAGTTTGACTAGGATTCGAACCTAGACTAACAGAGTCAGAGTCTGTGGTGCTACCGTTACACTATCAAACTCTTTATTTCGGAGTGCAATGTTACCAGCTTTTTTCAAAAAAGTCAAAAAAAATAGGCGATATTTTCAATCTATCTTATTGAATAGCACTTATTTTAACAATTGCCGCCACTTGCATCCATCTCATTTTCCCTAATTAAGATCAAAGAGAAGCTTTGTTGACCTGAATTGCTTCATAAAAAAACCTTTCGCCATTAACAGGCACTCTACTTATCGCTTATCAACTTACCTTTAAGCGCAAATCCTGAAACAGTGATAAAAACCATAAAACTAAATAAGAGCTTGCCAATAATGGCAACTGTTTTTATGGTTTTTGCCATGCTGTTTCTGGGCTCATTATTGTTTTTTTGTTGTTTTTACCTGTTTGCCAGTCAGCAGCAACTAGTCCATTGGTTCACCGGCCTCAATCCCTGCTTTTATAAAAACGCAACCTGGGGCAATGATTTTTTTACGCCTGCAGTCAAATCGATCGGAAATCGATACTGTCTCCTGGCTATAGCAATTATTTTGCCATCATTGTATTTTTTAGTCCGCAGATTTTCGAAAAGAACGGCCCGAACCATACAGGTATCTTTCGAGATCACCGACCTGCTTCTATCAGGCCTTATAATAGCGCTTACAGCCGCATTATGGAATTGGGGCAACCATCTGGCCCTACCCGCCCCCGATGAGGTTTTCTCGGCCCAGAATGCCGCTTCTATCCATCCATTTCAGGCAATAGCCTATTATATGTTGCCCAACAATCATTTGCTGTTCAATTTTCTGAATAATACCCTATTCCATGCTGCAGATGATAAAATAATAACCGGCAGATTCATTTCCTATGCCGCCTATGCTGCCACCTTATCAGCACTGTTCTTCTGGTTCAAAAACCGGTTCAACAACCGCTGGCTGGCGATCATAGCATGTATGACAATGGCGCTGCAATTCCAGATATGGGGTTTTAGCTTTCAAGCCAGGGGATATGAACTTTACCTGCTCGCAGAATGGGGCATGGTAATATCACTTTTCGCCTGGATCAGCAGTGAAAATGGCAAATGGCTTTACATCAATACAATTTGCTGTGCAGCAGGCTATTTCTGTATGCCTTCATTCCTGTATTTCCATCTTGCACAGATGGTTTTCTTAGGCATTTACCAGATCACTTATAAGCAAAAGGGCCTGCTCATATGGAAATTTCAACTGGCAACTCTGGCGCTTACTTTCCTGCTCTACCTGCCGGTATTGTGTTTTTCCGGACTCTCTTCCATTTCCGAAAATAATTACGTGCAGCCAATGGGGGCATACCTGCATACAGGACGCTGGCCCTATGCAGTCTGGATGTTTCAGAATATCGGCCCCTTGCTCACCCACATCTTTTCTGATTACAACTGGAACAATATCCCTGTAAGCCTTTTACTGTATTTCGCACCCATAGCATTGTTATTCTGCGGCACAAACAGGTATTTCAGGCTGTTGGGTATTTTCTACTGCTCAATATGGATAACATTCTTTATTGTATCCATTGGCATGAAAAGGCTGCCCTTCGAGCGCAATCTTATCGGGCATCACAGCGTTACGCTGGCAGGGGTTTTAATCCTGTTTTTCTGGTTGGCTACTATTCTTGCCAACATAGTAAGAAACAAACCGGTGGCATGGATTGCTTTCTCTTTGCTCTCTTCAGGCATGGCGCTGCATTTTTTCAATACCAACCAATCCTATTTAAAAGAAACCTTGTACGAATTCAATGTCAACGCTCTGTATAAAGAAAAATCAGAGTGGCTGGATATCATCCCTGCCGGCAGCAAAGCTGCCTTTTCGGACGAAGAATTTTACACTTATTACATCTGCAAAAAAAAGGGTTGCCAGGTAAGTAAATGCGCGGAGGGCGGAGAAACATTTTATGTGAAACAGGTTTTCGAAAAGATCCATGATTCAGATAAATATGTGCTGTCCAAAAAATTCTACGGAAATGAAATCTGGAAACTAAAGTAGTTGTATATCTGTATACAAATCGGTTAGGTGTTGGTATTGCCTGCAAAGATCCGCTCCATAGCCCATGCTTTTAGAAGCATCTCCTCCCATTCCTGCTCAGCCTTGCTGTCGTAAGTGATAGCGCCACCCGTTTGAAAGGAAAGATAACCGGTGGCCTCATTATAAAAAAGGCTGCGTATCACAACATTAAAATCAAAGTCACCGGAAGGAGTAATGTAACCAACTGTTCCTGAAAACAATTCACGTCGTGACAGTTCATATTTTTCAATGATCTCCATGACTTTGAATTTAGGGGCCCCTGTCATGCTACCCATGGGGAATGTTGATTTAATTGCTTCTCCTATTCCTACATTATTAAGTAATGTTCCGCTTACTGTAGATATCATCTGGTGCACCTGGGGAAATGAATAAATACCAAACAATTCATCTACCCTGACCGATCCGGTTTCACAATACCGGGCAAGATCATTGCGCACCAGGTCTACGATCATTACATTTTCAGCCCGCTCTTTAATATCGTTTTGCAGGTTTTCTTTAAGCTGCATGTCTTCTGCTGTATCATTGCCTCTTCTTGCAGTTCCCTTAATAGGCTGAGATAGCAATTGCCTCCCGTTTTTTCTTATATACCTTTCCGGGCTGGCACACATCAGGTATCTATCATAAAGCCTGTAATAGGCTGCAAAAGGGGCAGGAGACAAGACGTTCAGTTTTCTGAAAACCTGCATCGGATCAATATCCGCCCCAATGCAATAAGCTTCATTGCAAAAATTAACTTCATAACAGTCCCCATCTGCTATATGGGCCCTTAGTTTTTCAATCGTATCAATATATTGATGCTGTTCAATTTTCCTTACAAAATCAAGAGGAGGTATATCCTGATTAATTATTGAAACCGGATGATCAAAGATAGACTGATAAATACTTTCAGGGTCATCAAAAGACTCTATGGTAAAAGTAGTTTGAGCGCAGTTAATGTAACAAACAGTATGCGGCCTGAAAAATGACAACAAAGGGAACCCTGTTTGCACAGCATGGCCTGATGATAGTTTAGGCTCAACAACATTTTTATAATCGTAGCAAATATGACCAAAATACCAATCGGGATTTTTAGCAAACTCTGAGTCCAGAATTGGCAGGTCATTTATTCCGGCGCAAAGCCTTTCATCTGCCGGCCCGGTGGCCAGCAAACATTCAAACCGACCATAAACAGAGGGATAATTGTTATTATCAAGATAAATAAGGATGCTGAATTGTTTAGCCCAATTCAGCATCCTTTCCTTTATTTCAACCACCTGTAAAGGTGTGATTGAATAATTGCCTGTATTTCTCAGCAATAATTAAAGTTTAGTTCAGATTTCTTAAAGATTCAGCAATGGCATGGTGATTAAAAATCATCATCGTCATCATCGAACCCGCCACCACTGCCTTCACTGAAAAAGCCGAGGTCTTTAAATTCTTCATCTACATCAAAATCATCATCCTTGGCTGACTTCTTTTTAGGCGCCTTGGTTTTGGATTTTGGAAGATCAAATTCTTCAAACTCTTTTTCTATATCATAATCATCTTCATCTTCCTTCCCGTAGTCATCATCTATATCTTCAAGGTCGTCATCATCATCGTCATCATCCACCTTGCTCTTTTTTGAAGCAGATTTCTTCGATGCAGATTTCTTTTTTGGTGCAACATCCAAATCATCATCATCATCGTCGTCATCATCATCAGTCTTCTTCTTTTTTGAGGATGGCGCAGCAGTCTTCTTGCTGGCAGATTTCTTAGATGGCGTCATCGGCTCATCGTCATCATCTTCATCGTCAATGTCTGACTTCCGGGGTTTGGAAGATGCTTTCTTAGATGCCGGAGTTGCGCTGGCGTTAGCACTTTTCTTGCTCGCGGCTTTTTTATCCGTATTTGCTTTCATACCTCTTTTACTTGATACCGTAAAATTTTAATAGTTTGGTGAAATTGCCAAATTTTTTTTTGACTAAAAAATTTTTTTTAAAAAATAGCCATTAACTGATCGCGGCCAGTACCATTTGATATATATCCAATCTTGGTTTCAAGATATTTTTCAATATAATCGCAATAATTCCTGAATACCTCAGGTGTATCATTAAAAGAACTACAACTACTGATGGGTTTATCCCAACCATCAAATTTTTTATAAACCGGCTCTATTGAAACATCACAAATATCGTAAGGCAATTCATTGGTTTCTATACCATCCGCATTATATGCAACGGCCACCTTAATCTCTTTGAAATTATCAAGTACATCCGCCTTGGTTATTATTAATTTGGTTACGCCACTCAGCATAACCGTGTACTTTAATGCAACCAGGTCTAACCAGCCGCACCTTCTGGAACGTCCGGTTACTGCTCCGAATTCATTACCAACTCTCCTTAGCTCTTCACCTGTTTCATCGTCAAGTTCAGTAGGGAAAGGTCCACCACCCACTCTGGTGCAATATGCCTTGGTGATACCATATACTTCGCCTATCCTGGAAGGAGCTACCCCCAACCCATTGCATACACCTGCCGCTATCGTATTTGACGATGTAACGAAAGGATAGGTACCATAATCAATGTCGAGCATGCTGCCTTGCGCACCTTCCGCAAGCACACGCTTACCTTGTTTCAACTGCTTATCCAGCCAGTATTCCGAATTAACCGTTTGTAATTTACTGAGATATTCACAGGCTTCAAAAAACGGTTCTTCCCATTGTTCCCATTCAATCTTATGATCGTATTGGCGAAGCATTTGAATATGTTTCTGTGCCAGCTTGTCGTATTTTTTTCTGAAATCCTTGCTTAAAATATCTCCGAAACGCAAACCATTTCTGCCGGTTTTATCCATGTAAGCAGGACCGATTCCTTTCAGTGTAGAGCCAATCTTTTCTTCACCTTTTGCTGCTTCGGAAGCAGCATCGAGTGCACGATGGGTTGGCAGAATAAGATGGGCCCTGTGTGCTATAAACAATCTGCTGAGCACATCCGGCTGCATAGGAATAAGTTGCTCTATTTCCTGCATTAATGAAACAGGATCAATCACAACGCCATTTCCAATAAGATTAAGACAGTGTTTATGAAACACACCGGAAGGTATTGTTCTTAACACAACCTTTTTACCGTTTACATATAAAGTATGACCGGCATTAGGCCCACCCTGAAACCGGGCAATAATATCATATCCCTCAGCAAGAAAATCGACTATCTTACCTTTCCCTTCATCACCCCACTGCAAACCCAACAATACATCAATCATGAACAATCTTTTAAGAGCGCAAATTTAAAGACCTTAACTTTTAATTTTCAAATCTATTTTCAATTTAAAAATCAAAAGTAAAAAGTTGTAGGGAAAAAGCCCATGATTTTCTTCTCAGATTTACTTTTTATTCTTTAGTTCCTCTTTTTCAGGATCGAATCCCTGTAAAGTAGACATGAGTTGCTGCATTGTGCGCTGATAATTATTGCTGGATCCATCAAGGAAAATTGTATTACCCTTGCCATATTCAGCAAAATGTTTAATTGCATCTGTCCACATTGAAAAAAGAATATACGATGCATCCAGATTGGCTGTTTCCATTTCTTTTGCCGAAGCAGCCATACCACGGGCCACTTCTTCCCTGAATAATGCCACACCCTGACCACGCATCTGTGCAGCAGTACGCTCTGCATCTGCCGATATTTTTATGGCATTACCCTCTGCTTCAGCGGCTTTTGTCTTGGTGATCAGCAAGGCCTGCCCTTCATTTTCAGCGGCAGCTTTCAGATTGTTTGATGCCACAACCCGCGACATTGATTTCAGGATATCTTCATCAAAATTTATATCATTGATCTGAAGGTCCATAAGATGATAGCCCCATCCTTCCAATTGCTTGTCGAGCTGCTCTTTTACATGATGAATGATCTCTGAACGAAGCAACAAAATTTCTGATTGCTTTTTTGTAGCGACAAATGCTCTGACAGCGCCTTCCACCGACCTGATAAGCGCTTGCATAAAACTACGTTCATCCATGAATTTAAATGCAACATTTTCAATTGTACCGGTTTCTTCATTAAGCACCGAATAAAGCAACATGGCGGTAAAGTATACATTTGCCTGGTCTTGCGAAATAGCCTGAAATTTAAGTTCCATAGACCTGTTCTGATAGGAAATCCTTTTGAAAATCTGCTCAACAAACGGGATCTTCATATTAAGCCCCGGACGTAAAATACGTTTGAACTTACCAAAAACAGTGACAACAGCTACAGTGCCTTGCTGCACCGTTACGAAACTCATCATTATTATTGCCAGAATGATGACGAAAATAATTGAACTGGAGACCATATGTTTATAATTTTTTCCGAAATATACGACTGTTACATGACTTCAAAGTACTTTTAGCTCATAAAAATTCCTCGATTAAAAGTTTTATAGGTATAGGCGTTTAGATCGCAATAATGTAGCTTTGCCTTATGGAG
>CAIUZK010000065.1 GCA_903903635.1 uncultured Bacteroidota bacterium | reverse complement strand
TAGGAACGTTGACGAAATAAGTTCCACCATATTGCGAAGTTATATTTCTTTTTTATGAGGCGTAAAATCTGCGAATAATGAATTATTTAAAGACTTTTGCAACGAAATAAAAATGGAATAGAACGAGTAAGATGGTGGGAGTTATTTTGCCATCGTTCCTTATAGAGTCTATTGTGCCACGGTGCTCCTCCTGTGCGATTACTTTGGGTATCAGGTCAGCGCGGCCCATTCCGGCCAGGGTAGATTTGAAAATGTTGTAGAACTCATGCCAGTGACCATTTAAGTTGGTAGTGATGGCGACTAATCCATCCGGTTTTAAAACACGGCTACATTCCTGAATTACCTTGCCGGGATTGGTGAAATTGTTGATGCCCAGATTTGAAACCACAAGGTTAGTACCAGAGTCGGGGAAGGGGAGCGATTCGGCTGAAATATTGAATATCTGCACATGGGATAGTCCATAATTAGTGATCTTTTCCTTTGCCCTGTTGGTGGCGTTTTCCCAAGGGTCAATGCCATAACAAGTGGCAGTTGGGCCCAGGCGTTGCGCCAGTTCGAAGAGTGGGAAGCCGGTGCCACAGCCAATATCAATCATCGTAATGCCCGCTTTTAGTGGTATGTGCCGGAGCATCATGAGCCCGAATGAGGCGCTCCAAAGCGGCATCTCGTCATAGGTACTGACCGTAGCTGGTGTATCCCGGAACTGATATTTGAGGTAATGCATCTTTATTATGGAGGTTTGATTGGTTATTCAAAGTTAAGAATCTCATATGAGAGCGTGATTAATTTCCAATTTGATAATTTCCAATTTCCAATTGAGAAAATGGAGGTATTTTTACGTTTCAGGAAGAAAATCAGGAATAAGGCATGATCATACAGTTTTGCGGGCTTTCGGGGAGTGGTAAGACCACTCTTGCAAGGGCAATAAAGGAGTTGCTGGCAGAAAAAAATGTACCGGTTGAGATAATTGACGGGGATGAGTATCGTAAAGAATTGTGTGCAGACCTTGGGTTTTCGAGGGAGGACAGGAATACCAATATCAGGAGGCTTGCATTTGTTGCCAGTAAGCTGTCGAAATTCAATATTGTTGCGATAATCTGCGCCATTAATCCTTATGAGTCGATAAGGGAAGAGGTGAGGAATAAGTACGAGAATGTGAAGACTGTATTTATCGATTGCAGTATGAACGAGCTTATAAAGCGGGATACTAAGGGGTTATATAAAAAGGCCTTATTGCCGGCAACAGATCCGGAGAAAGTACATAATCTGACGGGGGTTAATGACCCGTTTGATCTGCCTCTGAATCCTGATTTGGTGATTCACTCGGACATGGAGCGGGCTGATGAATCGGCGCAAAAGCTGGTGGATTTTATCTTATCCAATTACCAGCGCTCCTGATGTATTGTTGGTGTTGCAATCAATAATGATTCCCCGGCCGGTTTCTCTGATCAGGCTGTAATTATCGAATACGGCTTTTTCATTTGTTCTAATCCTGACCCGAGCAAAATCATTGGCTGAAATTGAAGCAGGTGCGGGTTCCTGCGCATAGGTATCGTTATTGGTGCGGGAAATTATTGAGGTAATAGTGCATAGTATTTCAGCCGTATTTATTCTGAGCAGGTATTCTCTGCCGGGTTGCAGCGGTGTTGTATCATCGAGCCAGCAAAGGTTAGCCTCAAATTCATTGGTGCATTGCGGCTGGTTATGGACATGGGATAAAACTGATCCACGTTTAAATTGGATAGAACTGAGCTTCATGCAAATATTATTGTCAGGTGCATCGTTATTGATGATACTTTCGACTATTGCTGATTGCCCTGTTTTGACTGAGTAAACGGTATCGCCGGAAAGGATACTGCCAGAAACTAACTTACCGAACACAAGTTCATCTTTGGTGTATTGTACAATGAACCTCGTATTCAGAGAATCGGAAGAAGGGTGAGGATCACAGTCCCGGAGATAACTGAAGAGGGTTTCGCCGGTATACCAGGGCATAAGTGATGAATGGAACGTAAGGTTGTCGCCGTTGAGCGCCGACAGCGGTATGTAGCAGATGTTTTGCAACTGAAGTGAAGCGGCAATCTGCCGGAATTCGTTTCTGATGTTGTTGAAGACATTTTCATCAAAACCGACCAAATCCATTTTGTTGACAGCCACTACAATATTCCTTATGCCAAGGAAGGATGCCACAAGCGAGTGTCTTCGGGTCTGAGCAAGAATTCCATTAACGGCATCGATGAGAATGATCATTACATCTACACCGGAAGCGCCCGTTACAAGGTTTTTGGTATATTGAAAATGGCCAGGTGCATCTGTAATGATATACTTGCGGGTAGGGGTAGTAAAGTACTTATAAGCAACATCAATAGTTATACCCGCCTGACGTTCGGCCCTGAGTCCATCGGTGATGTAGGCAAGGTTTAGTTCATTACCATTTTCGGGGGCAGTAACGGAATCGAGGATGTCTGATTTAATATTTTGTGTATCGAGCAGCAGGCGGCCAATAAGGGTGCTTTTACCATCATCTATACTGCCTGCTGTTATAAATCTTAGAATATCCATTTTGCTGGTTGCGTTATTGGTTGTGATGCCGGTTCTGCAAAATTACTTGCCAGGTGATTAAAAATAGCCTTTTAATTTCCGGTCTTCCATACCTGCATCTGAAATCTGGTCGTCCATACGGGTTTCGCCCCGCTCACTTATTGAAGAGTTTTCGATTTCGTGAATGACCTCATCGATAGTAACAGCAGTAGACTCAACTGCTGCAGTGCAGGTCATATCGCCAACTGTTCTGTAGCGAACGGAAGTATTGATAATAATATCGTCGGCACCGGGATAGATATAGGAGGACATGGCTACCAACCGGTTATTGGTGCGAATACATGGCCTGGTGTGGGCAAAATAGAGTGATGGCAGCGCTATCTTCTGAGATCTTATATAATGCCATACATCCAGTTCACTCCAATTGCTGATAGGGAATACGCGAATGTTTTCTCCGGGCTTTATTCTGCCGTTGTACAGGTCCCAAAGCTCCGGACGCTGATTGTGTGGCAGCCAGGATCCGGTATCGTCGCGAACTGAAAAGATACGTTCTTTAGCTCTCGCTTTTTCTTCATCCCTGCGGCCGCCACCTATGCAGGCATCAAAACCAAATTCATTGATGGCATCCAGCAAGGTGACAGATTGTAACGCATTACGGCTTGGGAATTTGCCAGCCGGTTCATGCAGATTTTTTTCTTTAATTGTATCTTCTACTTTGCGAACTATGAGTTGGATGTTGTGTTTCTTAACCAGTTCATCGCGGAAGGTCAGCGCTTCTTCAAAATTATGACCGGTATCGATATGCATAACCGGGAAGGGCAGTGGTAATGGATAAAATGCTTTTAGTGCAAGATGTATGAGTAATGTTGAGTCTTTACCACCTGAAAACAAAAGGACTGGTTTCTTAAATTGCCCTGCAACCTCCCTGAGTATGTAAATAGCTTCTGATTCCAGTAAATCTAAATGGTGCATTGGCAATGGTGGTTAATAAATATATCTTTTGTCTGAGATGTTGAAATTGAGTTCTGAATATATAAGTGCAAAATTACGATTTTTTCAAGAATTGGTTTTTGCGGGCTGCAAGCTAACATGTAAGATTAGGAAGCCGGTTATGATTATAAAGGTTATTTACAATATTGATTAATGAAATCGGCGGCATCTTTGAAGCCACCGTCCAGCGCTTTTTTAAGGTCCTGGCATCCCGCATCTTTCTGTCCAATATTTATTTTTGCCAGACCCCTGTCTACATAAGCCTGAACAAAACGGGGATTGATAGTGAGTGCCTGGGTGAAATCGGGGATAGCGCCTTTGAAATCTTTCGAGGCGCATTTTGCAGTACCCCGGTTATAGTAAGCTTCCAGAAACTGAGGGTTGAGCTTTATGGCGGTATTATAATCGGCAATGGACTTCTCGTAATTCTTAAAGTTATCTAACGCGCTTGCACGGCCAAAATAGGCAACTGCCATACCGGGGTTGAGTTGTATTGCTTTTCCGAAATCGGCAATAGCGCCGTTATAGTCTTTAAGATTGTTTTTTATAACACCTCTTTGATAGTAGCTTTCGGCATGTTTGGGCTTGAGTGCAAGGGTTTTGTTGAAATCTTCTCCGGCGCCGTTATAATCTTTCATGGCGCTTTTTATGACACCCCTGTTGTAGTATGCCAATGCGTGCTCGGGATTAAGCTTAATGGCGGTGGTAAAATCTTTTATGGCGGCAGGCTGATTGCGCAGGTGGCTGTGGGTAAGCCCTCTGATAAAAAAGGCTTCACTATAATCGGGTTTAAGAATTATAGCTTTGTTGAAATCTTTGATGGCGCCTCTGTAGTCGCCGGAATTGCTTTTAAAAACGCCCCTGCTATACCAGGAAACAGCATTGCTGGAATCAGACTCAACGGCTTTCGTATAATCGGCGAGGGTGTAGGTTTTTTGGGCAAAACCTGTTGCTACATGTAGAAAGAGGAAAAAAACAAGCGATAATTTTTTCATATTGCGTAAAGTTCCTGTATTACTGATTGATCTGCAAAATATATATTATCAGGCAGATACCCAACAACCCGCAGCATACATATGTTAATATACGTTGCTATGAAAAGATCAGCCTATACCTATATTGTCTTCCTGGTGGGGCTGGTATTAGCTGGTTCATCGTGCTCCATTCCCAAGGCGCTTTATGTGCATCTGGCTGATCCTGTGAGTAGCCCGGGTTTTCAGGAGAAGCACGAATTTAAAGCAGAAGGCAATCTTCAGCTTAGATAAGCCTCAGGTAACATTTTCCTGTTCGGGCAATGTGGCTTATGCCCCTATCAACCACCTGGGCCTGATAAGGGAAGCGGAGGGGCGTTCAAATATTAGTTCTTTTATAACAACCCGGATAGGTACGCTTTTCTAAAAGAATGTAACTTTGTGTAACATGCAGCTTCGGATATTCATTTGTTTTATATTTTCTTTATCGTGTTTGGGGGTATTTCCTGCCGTGGCGCAAAGCATTACGGACAATATCATTCAGATAGACGGTGTGACCATGACGCCCGATAGTCTGCGGGCTGTGGCCGATGTGACCGTGGAAGTAAAGAACAAAAACAGGGGAACGGAAAGTGAGTATACAGGTGTGTTTTCGATAGTGTGCAATAAGGGCGATACGCTGGTGTTTAACTGCCTGGGTTTCCGCACCAAGGAGTATGCGATACCCCGCAACCTGCAGGGCCAGATATTTTCCATGATCCAGCTTATGGTTCAGGATACCTTCTACCTGCCCGAAACCATTATCCGTCCGCTGCCATCGAGAGAGGCTTTTACCTATGCTTTTCAGCACTGGCATGTGCCCAGCGATAAGTATGAACTGGCACGCCGCAATACCAATGCCTATGTGCTGAGGGCGCTGGCCTATACCTTGCCTCACGACGGACATGAGTCGCAATCGCGGCTGATGCAGCAGCAGGCCAACGCGGCTGTATACTATGGTCAGCAGCAGCCTATGAACATACTTAACCCTTTAGCCTGGGGCCAGTTTTTCGAAGCCTGGAAGCGGGGCGATTTCCGCAGGCAGAGTAATCCGTACCTGGATAACAGCAGCAGTAATTACTGATGCTGCACAGGTTATTACTTTTTATCCACAAATTAACTTTTCTGTTTTTTTACGCATAAGTTACCTGTACTTTTGTGTACGCATTTATTTAATCCTCGGCGCATACTTATGAATAAACAGATTTTCTCGCTGGTTATGGTTTGTTTTATGTTTACCTGTTGCATGAACAGCAGCGAAAAGCCGGTAAACAAAACTCCCGCATCGAAAGAAACTTCAACCGGCAAGGCAACTGCAACAGCAGCGCCTGCATCCGCAGGCGACTCGGTAAAGTACAATGGTCATAATCCGGTGCCAATACTGTGCTACCACCAGATAAGGGACTGGACCGATAAAGACTCGAAGAATGCCAAGGTGTATATAGTGCCTGTAAAGAACTTTAAGGATCAGATAAAATTGCTGCATGACAGCGGCTACCACGCCATACTGCCCGACCAGCTCATGGCCTACCTGGAACATGGCAAGGCGCTGCCCTCAAAACCGGTAATGATCACTTTTGATGATGGCGACCTGACACAATATACCGACGCCCTGCCCGAGCTGGACAAGGCCGGCTATAAGGCTACTTTCTTTATCATGACGGTATCGCTGAACAGGCCAAGGTATGTAACCAATGCACAGGTGAAAGAACTGTTCGACAAAGGCCATACCATAGGCTGCCATACCTGGGACCACCATATGGTGACCAAGTATACCGAGGCCGACTGGGTGAAGCAAATTGAGAAACCCAATGCTACCCTGAATAAGATAACAGGCACGCAGGTGAAGTACTTTGCTTATCCCTTTGGATTATGGAATGAGCCTGCTGTAGAACATTTGAAGAAATACGGTTTTACCGCAGCCTTTAAACTGGCAGGCAAGAACTCGGTAGATCCGAAATACACCATTGCCCGGCAGATAATAGATGGCGCCTGGTCGGCAGAGCATATGCTGAAAATGATAAGCAGGAAGGGATAGGCTGGTAGGTTGATTAGTTGATAGGTTGATAAGTTGAAAGATTCCCGCCTTCGCTATGGCTTCGGCGGGCGAGGGATAAGTTGATTAGTTTGTGGTTGAATGGTTTGTAGTTAGTTATCCCTTACATCAAGTACATCCCTGAGGGCATTGCCCACTATATTGAAGGAGTATACCAGCAGCATTATAGCTATGCCGGGTATCAGCGCCAGCATAGGGCGGTTGGTGAGCAGGAAGTTATAATGCTCCTTGATCATCAGTCCCCACGAAGGATTGGGAGGTTGTACCCCAAAGCCCAGAAAACTCAATCCGGCTTCTACAAGTATGGCGGCTGCAAAATTGCTGGCTGCCAGTACCATAATAGGTCCGGCAATGTTGGGCAGTATATGCCTGAAGATGATGCGCATATTGCTCAGGCCAATGGCTTTGGCAGCAGTGATATAGTCCATCTCGCGCAGGGCCATTACCTGTCCGCGCACCAGCCTTGCCGCCCCCACCCACATGCTCAGACCAATGGCTATGAAAATTTCCCGGAAGCCCTTGCCTATGGCCAGTGTAATGGCAAACACCAGCAGCAGGGTAGGTATGGCGTAGATGATATTGATGAACCACATGATGATATTATCGGCCGTGCCGCCATAATAGCCGGCAATGGCGCCCAGGAAAATGCCAATGGTGAGCGACAGCAAAACAGCGATCAGGCCCACAGAAAGGGTAACCCTGGAGCCCACAATGAGCCGGGACAATATATCGCGGCTGAACCGGTCGGTGCCGAGGTAGAAGGTGCGGGTAATGATCCGGTGTGTGGCAAGGTATTGCTCGGCACTGCCTGTAGTAGTATTTCCCCGGTCGGGCAGCAGGGTAGCGAGGGAGTAGGAGAGGGTATCTTCGATGCTATCATCGATATAATGTCTTACATAAACAGATCCACCATTAAACCAGTACCCGTTTATAGGTACTTCCTGGTAAAGGGATGGGCTGCCCGAGAACCATTCCGTGAAACGGTTGCCAGCGGGAGGATGAAGTGTTTTGGGTACCAGCAGCAGTTGCTTGGTAAAGCCCGGAGGTTTGGCGCCCAGCTCAATGATCATGCGGTTGGCCGATGGCGATGAGTCGGGGGCGATAACATAGGCAAGCAGCGATACCACGCAGGTAAGCGCAATAATGCTCATGGCAACCACTACCGAAGGTCGCTTCATGAGCTTGCTGAGCATACCACCATGTAAGGCATTTGCCAAATTGAAAATGTTTATTAATCGGTGAACTAATTCAATCCCTGCTCACTAACGGTCCATATCAACTGAGCCAGAACCACTGCGCCTAGTTTCAGTTCACGGTGGTTTACGTTCTCGAAGATATCATTGCCGGTGTGGTGGATATCGAAGTAGCGCTGGCAGTCGGGCAGAAGTCCGGCCAGTGGCACACCTAGTTTGGTGCGCATGGGGTCGATATCCGATCCGCCCTCGTCATGACTGAAATCCAGTATGCCGTAGGGTTGCCACAGGTCTTTGAATTTAAGGATCTGGTCTTTCTGAGCCTGGCCCATTTCAAAGCCAATACCACGGGGAGAGAAACCACCGGCATCGGTTTCAATAGCCAGTATGTGGTGTTCATTCTTCGATTTGGCTGAATCGGCATAGGCCTGGCCGCCTTTCTGTCCGTTTTCTTCGTTCATAAACAACACAGCGCGGATAGTGCATTTGGGCTTAAGTCCCAGCGCCTTGAAAGCCCTGATTATCTCGATCGACTGCACACAACCTGCGCCATCGTCCTGTGCGCCTTCGCCTATGTCCCAGGAGTCGAGGTGGCCCCCAACAGTTATTATGCGCTCCGGATGCTCGGTGCCCTTGATCTCCCCGATTACGTTGTAAGAACGCACCATGTCGGGCATCATATGGCATTCACTGCTGAGCTTTGCCATTATCCTTTTGCCCGACTTACAGGCCGCTTCCAGCTTGTCGGCGGTTTTATTACCCAGCGCCATAGCTGGTATCTTTTTAATGGAATCTTTATAATGCGTGCCGCCGGTATGCGGAAAATCATCTTCGCCGGTAGACATGGAACGGATGATAACCGCCACTGCTCCTTTTTTGGCAGCAGCACTGGGTGATCCGCCCCTGTATTTCACCGCATCGCCATAACCATTGAAGGTGAAAATGAAGTCTTGCCTGAAGCGGTAGTTGAAGAATACCACCTTGCCGCGCACAGCGCTTTCGGGCAGGGCGTTAAACTCATCGAAGTCGCGCACCATGATAACGGGGGCGTTGATCACTTTGCCACCGGTGCCCTCGCTGTTGCCCAGCGATGTCATTGTTACCTTCTGGTATGCTCCGCCATCAAGGGTAAGATACAGGCTTTCCTTGCCGCGGTACCAGTAGGGCACATCGGCAGGTTGCAGCCATACCCTGTCGGGGCCTGCTTCTTTCATGGCCTTGTTGCCCCATTCCACTGCCTTGGCCGCTGCAGGCGAGCCACTGATGCGATTACCCACGGTTTTGCACAATACCCTGAGATTTTCATAACAGGTGCTGTGCATCATGATCTCGTTGGATATTTTGCGGAATGTGAGTGAATCCTGAGCCGTAACGGTATATGCCGATAGCAAAGCCAAAAAGGAGAGAAGACGTATTTTCATTTCATAAAAGTAATAACAATGCTGAAAAAATGCGAAAACAGGGAAAATAGCCCTGATATCCTGCCAAAACAGGATACCAGGGGAAATAGTTATTTTATCATCATTCCTTGGTGCTTACCCCTTTGAACTGATGGTGGGTTTCTTTAAACAGCACATTGAACGTAGTGAGCGAACCATATATGGCTGTAATGTATTGCTGCAGATCTACCTTTTCATCATCGGTCATCACCTTGTTGGCGTTTATCTTTTGCTCCATCACACGCAGCCTGTCGCGCACCATCACTATCTTGTGAAAGAACGTATCGATAGGCACTTCCTTCGATGCCAGGGTAGGGTCGCCGGGCTTGAGAATCATATTGCCGCGTTTCCACCTGGGGCCTATGGGCACAAGCTGGGTGTCGTGCAGGCGCTGGTCCAGTATGTTGTTCAGGGCTTCTTCTATATCGGCTATGGTTATGCTGCCATTACCGGGAGTGCCTTCCACCTCTTCCAGTATTTTCATATCCGGATAGTCTTTGCTGATGCTCTTGGTGCCCTGCTGCGACTTAAACCAGATGATATAAAATTCAGATGCTGTATCTACAATAACCCCTTTGCCAAAATGCTGATGGTCTATGCGGGTTCCTATGCCTAGTTGTGTGCTCATGAAAAGAGTGTTGATGGTTTATTATCTTTGTAAAAGTTGCACTAATTTACTAATAAAAATTTATCATGAAGGTTTTAGAAAAAGTAGCTTTTGTATCAGCTATTATCGGGCTGATGCTGAGGATGTTGCTTATGCCGGTAGGCAACATTCTTTTTGCCCTTAGCATATTTACAATTAGTTTACTGTATTTTATTTTAAGTTTTGCTTTATTAAATGAAATAAGCTTCAGAGGGATATTTAGAAAAGCTTCCTATAAAGGAATACCATCATTGCATATATTGGGTGCTATACTATGTGGCTGGACAATGTTTGCCGCCTGCATTGCGATCCTGTTTAAGATTGAGTATTGGCAAGGTGCCGGTATCTTTCTCATTCAAGGTCTTATTTTATTGATGGTTGTAAATATAATAAGCCTGGTTAAAAGGCAGGGAAAACATCCATTATTTTATAAAAGGGTTCTTACCAGAACAGTTGTAGCCACAGCTATCTGCATTATGTTGTTCTTACTTCCCAGGCATACTTTGCTAAAGATATTTTACCGCAATAGGCCGGCAATAACCGAGGCAATAGATAATTCTAATAAAGACCCATCAAACCAGGGATTAGAAAACAAAGTTTATGAGGAACTGAGGAATTTACATAGGTAAGGTGGAGGCGATGGCTTCCCTGTCATAATGCAGATAGGTTGAATATCTAACAATGAAAAGTTGAGTTCTTATCAGAAATGTTGATTGTATTACCTTTATGTAAATTGAGATTATTTACTAATAAAATTTAATCATGAAGGTTTTCGAAAAAGTAGCTGTTTTATCAGTTATGTTAGGGCTGTTGCTGAGGATATTATTAATACCCATTGGCAGTGATGTTATTTTCTATGGGTTGCTGGCAGTCACTTTCTTGTATTTTTATTTTGGATTTGTATTATTGAATGAGGTAAGAATTAAAGATGTATTCAAAAAATCTACCTATGCAAAAATACCTTCATGGCATATGGTAGGCGGAATAGCATGTGGTCTGGCATTAAGCATGGTCAGTGTAGGGGTTCTGTTTAAGTTAAGGGGCTGGTTTGGTGCTGAAACAAATTTGATACCAGGCCTTATTTCCCTGATTGTCATAACAGTAATAAGTATTGTAAAAAGAAAAGGGAATCACCCTGAATTTTATGGCAGAGTACTTTCCAGAACAATAGTTGCGATTGTATTCTGCATTCTGTTTCTTTTAATTCCAAGGTATACTTTCCTGAAAATATTTTATCGTGATAAACCGGGGGTAATTGAGGCAATAGATAATTCAATAAAAGACCCAACTAACCCTGAATTAAATAAGAAAGTGTCTGAAGAACTGAAGAAGTTACATGGGTAGTGTGATGGTTCTACAACTAGAATATTGATGGTCAGTATACCATATACTAATAAAATTCAATCATGAGGATTTTTGAAAAGGTTGCCTTTTTGTTTGCATTGGCTGGGGTGATTTTGAAGTTTTATTTTATAGCAAGTGGCAATTTGTTTACGGTAATTGGTCTCATGTCTTTGTGCTGGCTTTACTTCTATTTGAGTTTTGCATTACTCAATGGAATAAGGTTGCGTACTGTATTTAAAAAAGCCACTTATTCTGGCATACCCAAATGGCACATTATTGGAGCTATAATGTGTGGAGGTGCACTGGGTTTTGGATGCCTGGGTATTCTGTTCAAGCTGGAATCCTGGCCTAATCCTGACATTAATTTATTACTTGGGCTGGTATCCGGATTGGTTGTAACTGTAATCAGTTTAATGAAGCTGGCCGGTAAACACAAAATATTCTATAACCGGGTCCTTAGCCGAGTAGTAGCAACTACTTTGCTTTGCCTGCTATTCATGATGCTGCCAAACGGGTTTTTCTTGAAGGTTTTTCACCGCAATAATCCAGCATTTATAGAGGCCCTTGAGCAATCAGAGAAAGACCCAACAAACCAAAAGTTAAAAGATAAAGTTCATGAGGAATTAAACAAATCACATGGTTATTAAACTGTTATAGCGCACTTCAGACAGATCCTTCTACTTAACCACTCGCGCCCATCAAGTAACTCAGTTGAAAATTGAAAATTGGAAATTGAATAATTGAAAATTGGAAATTGAATAATTGGAAATCACCTCCCCTCCATCACCACAAGCTTCCCCTTGCTCACCATCCCCTTATCGTTGGTGGCCTGGTAAAGGTATACCCCTGCTGCCAATCCTCTCGTATTCCAGTTCAGGCTTCCTGTCTTATTCACAGTCTGCAATACCTTTACCTTCGCACCCAGTATATCCGATATTGTTATCGTCAGATTCACACCGGCATCCGGCACATTATAGCTGAACGTTACCACCCCATCGCTAGGATTCGGATATGCTGACAACTGAGTCACAGGATTTAATGTATTCTTAATGCCGTTAACGCCATAGGCTAAATAACTGACCGTCCCCCTATTGCCCCACCCTAAAGTGCCACGATTGACCCCATCGGTAAAGCCGTACTGAGATTGTGATGTGCCGATTGAAATATAGCCTTGCCTGTAAGGAAATGAATAAATGGCATCATCATTTTTTACACCACCAAATATAGTGTCAGACACTAAATTACCAGCCATATCGATAATTCCTATCCAGGCATCAGACCCTCCGATAGTACCAGTTACAACACCCGAATTTACGTAACCGACACCCTCCACAATTGATATGGCAGTCCCCAGATCATCATTGGCAGTTCCAAAGGATTTCTCCCAAACCAAACCGCCGCGCTTATCTACTTTTATAGTCCAGATATCACAGCCGCCATGGCTTCCGGTAACCATGTAATCCGAAGAATAACTTCCACCAGTAACCACAATAGTTTTATCCCGCTCGTCCCATACGGCACTACTCCCGGAAAAATAGATTGGTTCATCACTACTTCCGCCGAAACTCCTACTCCATATTACTTTCCCGGTGTCATCGAGCCTTAGTATATTATAATCATCATAAGTATTTACCCCAGTATGCCAGCCAATGTCAGCGCAATCGTTATCCTTAGACGTACTTTGACCTACTAAATAGTAACCACTATCAGCAGTAACAATGCTGCAAAAGGATTCATCTCCGGTACCCCCTAAATCTTTTGACCACTCCTTATTGCCCATGCTATCTGTTTTTACAACAAACCAGTCCAATGAAAACATACCTCCATAATGAAACGGCACATCTTCCCCAGCACCATTCGTCCCTCCTACAAGAATAAACCCTTTATCTTTTGTTTGAGAAAATGAATAGGTGTACTCTTGTGCATTTATGCTGCCATAGCAATTTCCCCACAAAAAATTGCCCATACTATCAATCTTCAAAAGCCATATGTCTCCGCCGCCTTTATAGCCACTTACTAATCCATAAGGAACACCAGTGGAACCCGTGAAGGCTCCAATTGCATAACCACCATCTTCCGTTTGGCAAATCCCCATTCCTTGCTCACCGCCATACGTTTTTATCCAGGCGATATTTCCATTGCTATCCATTTTTCCAGCAAGTACTCCTGCATACAGTGCCGATGGTATATCTCCACTGCCAGTTGAAATATTATATAGGTATAGGCGTTTAGATCGCAATAATGTAGCTTTGCCTTATGGAGAGGCGAATTACCTTTGCAGGTGTGAATTCAATTATGTTCCACCAACGGTTTAAAACAGACGACGACTGTCTGGAATATTTATCCGGCGTT
>CAIUZK010000064.1 GCA_903903635.1 uncultured Bacteroidota bacterium | reverse complement strand
TGGCATAGTGCAGTCTTTTAATTGTTAATAATTGCGAAACGTAAGTTTTGGCCTACTAAATTAAAATTTCGGATCCTAAATAATTAGGATGACCGCACATACTGCACTATGCTTTTCTTACATAATTACTCGCGCCAGACAGGTGATACAAAACGTCTCAATAACCATTGCAAAAACAAAACAAAATTTGCAACAACCTGAAAAAACACAAAACTAAACAATTGATTATCAATAATAAACCCTGCAATTTTTCACTGCAAAAACTTAATCCTATGAAATACAATTCAGAAAATTCTTACATTCCGAAAATTCTGATTCAGACATTTTTTTGCAGTCCACTTCAATTTTCAACAACTATTCAATTGATTATCAATCCAAAACCCTGCAATTATTCACTGCAAAAATCTGCAAACATGCAAAAACCACCCAATTCCGTAATCCAATCAGCCGATAGGAAGATTCAGACACTCTTCCAACTGCTTAAAAAATCTAATCTCTACTAATATCTCCTTATAAAGACAACCCTATCTCTAATATCATATTTAATCATTTATCTCCTTTTAAAGAACAGACTATTTCTATACCTTTGCACCGCATTTTAAAACAATAAATTCCTTCCAAAATGGCATTTGATATCGATCTCATCCAGAAACTTTATGAACAATTACCGGGTAAGGTAGCCGCTGCACGCAAATTGCTGGGCCGCCCTTTGACCCTTGCAGAAAAAACACTTTACTCGCACGCTCATGACCCGCTTACAGTGGCTTATACCCGTGGTAAGGATTATGTAAATTTCTCGCCCGACCGCGTGGCTATGCAGGATGCAACAGCCCAGATGGCGCTTTTGCAGTTCAGCACTTGCGGACGTAAAAAAGTAGCTGTACCAAGTACTGTCCATTGCGACCACCTCATACAGGCAAAATCGGGCGCGGTAACCGACCTGGCAACTGCCGTTGATGTGAACAAGGAAGTTTATGATTTCCTGGGATCTATATCCAACAAATATGGTATTGGTTTCTGGAGCGCAGGTGCAGGTATCATTCACCAGGTGGTACTGGAGAATTATGCATTCCCCGGTGGTATGATGATAGGCACCGATAGCCATACACCTAATGCAGGTGGATTGGGTATGATCGCCATTGGTGTAGGTGGAGCAGATGCGGTAGATGTAATGGCAGGCCTGCCATGGGAACTGAAGATGCCCAAACTGATAGGCGTGAAACTGACCGGCAAGATGAGTGGCTGGACGTCTGCAAAGGATATTATTTTAAAGGTAGCTGGTATTCTCACTGTAAAAGGTGGAACCGGAGCAATAGTAGAATATTTTGGCGAGGGCGCGGAAAGCCTGAGCTGTACAGGTAAGGGTACTATATGCAACATGGGTGCCGAGATAGGTGCAACATGTTCTATGTTTGCCTACGATGAAAAGATGGGCGATTATCTGCGTGGCACCAGCCGTGCCGATGTTGCCGCTCTTGCAAAAGGCGTAAGCAATGACCTTCGTGCCGACCAGGAAGTTTATGACAACCCTGCAGCATATTACGATCAGCTTATAGAAATTAACCTGGACGAACTGGAGCCTTATGTAAACGGCCCGTTCACTCCCGATCTGGCTACACCAATCAGCGAAATGGCTGCTGCAGTTAAAGCCAACGGATGGCCGGATGCGGTAGAAGTAGCCCTGATAGGTTCTTGTACCAACTCTTCTTACGAAGACATTTCCAGGTCGGCATTTATTGCCAACGACGCTATGTCGAAAGGCCTGAAATCGAAGAGCGAGTTTACCATTACACCAGGCTCAGAAATGGTGCGTTATACCATTGAAAGAGATGGATTACTGAAGATTTTCGACAGAATGGGTGGTGTAGTGCTGGCTAATGCCTGCGGACCATGCATAGGCCAGTGGGCACGCCACGTAGCCGATCCTGCAAAGAAGAATACTATCGTTACTTCCTTCAACAGGAATTTTGCTAAACGTAATGACGGTCTTTCTTCTACACATGCATTCGTAGCTTCACCCGAAATAGTTACTGCATTTGCTATTGCTGGCAGCTTGTCTTTCAATCCGCTTACCGACACATTGAAGAATGAAAAGGGAGAAGATGTGAAACTGGATGAACCAAAGGGTTATGAAATGCCGCCACTGGGCTTTGATGTAAAGGATCCTGGTTATGTAGCCCCTGCAGCCGATGGCTCACAGGTAGTTGTAGCTGTCGATCCTAAGAGCGACCGCCTGCAATTGCTCGAACCATTCAATGCATGGGATGGCAAGGACATGAGCGGCATCAAACTGCTGATCAAGGCTTTCGGCAAGTGTACTACCGACCATATTTCTATGGCTGGCCCATGGCTTAAATTCCGTGGTCACCTCGACAACATCTCAAACAATATGCTGATAGGCGCCATCAATGCCTACAACAATGAAACCAACAAGGTAAAGAACCAGCTTAACGGCGCTTATGATGAAGTGCCTAATGTAGCCCGTGCTTACAAGGCAGCAAACATTGGCAGCATAGTAGTAGGCGATGAGAACTATGGTGAAGGCAGCAGCCGCGAGCATGCGGCTATGGAGCCACGCCACCTGGGTGTTCGCGCCATACTGGTTAAGAGCTTTGCACGTATCCACGAGACTAATCTGAAGAAGCAAGGTATGCTGGCCATAACCTTTGCCGACAAGCAGGATTACGACAAGATCCAGGAAGACGACAGCATCGATATCCTTGGCCTTACAACCTTCGCTCCCGGTGTGCAGCTCACTGTGGTACTGAATCATAAAGACGGCAGCAAGGATGAGATAAAAGTAAACCAGACTTATAACGAACAACAAATTGAGTGGTTCCGCGCAGGTGGCGCCCTGAACGTAATCAGGAGCGAATTTGCCAGGGAAGCAGCTATGGCATAAGTTGACTGGTTAGTAAATTTTAAAATTAGTAAGCATAATAGTCAGAACCCGTCCGGATGGATGGGTTCTGCTTTTAGGCTTATATCATTGCTTTAGTCGTTCAGCTTTATAGTTGCAGAGAATCAATAGCAACGCTATGCAACCGCCTCAAAGTAACAACCCATCCGCTGGGGATGGGTTGTTACTTTTTAAAGTTAGTGTATCAATTACTGGTACTGTATGTACAAAGGCTTTGGATATAACTTCTTCAGTACTTCATCAGGTGTCATCATCTTGGTCCATGGTGGAGTAAGGATATCGTTCTTATAGAACAGCTTAAAGCCGGTGAACTGAACCGGCTCGGTTATAACAGCTATCTCATAAGAGCTGACCTTCTTGGCAGGGAAGCCCCATCCATCCATATGTACTACCAACTGCACTTCAGGTTGGGTCTTTATCTTCTTGTAGTTGGTCACCATGCCCTTGGTGAAACGATGTACCACAAGAATCTTTGGCGGCAGATTATTTTTCTTAACCAGCTTGGCAAGGTAGTCTGTAACATAGTTTATATCGGCTGCATCGAAAGTACCAATGATGGTACCGGGCTTGCGTCCTGTCTTCATAGAGAACTCAGGATCTATACCCAGATGCACATTTGGCATCGATAGGTATTTCTCCAGTTCGGGTATCTCCTTTTCAAGGGTACTCTGCCCTACCTGCACATCAAGGAACACGATGGCATTGATCCTTTTAGCAATCTCCAGTGCTTTATCGATCTCCTTGAATGGCATACGCATACGGTAAGTCTTGCTCTTACCTGGTGTGCCTTGTGCCGTAACCGCTATATAATGCAATGCAGGCTGAACAGGCGTTCCGGGATCGGCAGCCTCCCATTTCTTAATTTCAGCGCCAAGGCGTTGCAGCATTTCATCTGGCGGGTATTCACCCAGGCAACCCATATGTGTAGAAAGGAAGTTACCATAGTACGCTATGATCCTTTTATAAGGAAGTATAGCCCCGGCCAAAGGATAAGCGGTCTTAACTGGCCAGCCGCGCTTGGCGGTATCGCCCACCATATGCATGAGCATCTTGTTGTACAATACTGTATCCAGCACCGCAGGCGGCGCCGGAGGAGCAGCAGGGGCCGCAGCAACAGCGGTTTCCTTCTTCGCAGTATCTGCAGCCTTCGCTGGTTTGTTCTTCTGTCCGTTCGATGTATTGCACCCAAACAGTAAGATACCCGAGAGTAAAATATAATGAATTGAAACACTCAATTTATCCAGGATAACGGACCTGTTTTTTGTCCTGAATGCCTGCAAACCCGCGCTGTTGTTGTTCATTTAAATGAGTACGTTTTTATTTTTTGGGGAGAAGAAAATGGAAGGGTGTTAAATTATTTTCAAAATTACAATTCCATACGGATTCCTAACAATTTTATTTAGGATTAACTTGCCGGAAACATATACTTACGTAAATTTGCAACATAACCATATGCGTAAACTATACCACATTAAGAACTTTATAGAATGGCAGGCTTTCGGAGTTTGTTCAGCCATTGGTGAAAAAATAGGCGTTGCCACCTCGCGCATACGTCTTTGGTTTATCTACATTTCTTTTCTTACGCTGGGCTCTCCCGTAATTGTTTATATGGTTCTCGCCTTCTGGATGAATCTGAAAAGGTACATCCTGCTAAGAAGGAGAAATCCACTAAAGTGGCTCTGATTTTCACTTTACCCAACTATTACCCGGATTTAGATGTCTTTAATAGCGGAACTGATTGAAAAAACAGTCTGGAATGATAATGCGCTAAAAATCAGCAATATTCTAAATAAAGTTGAATTCCGGTCGTGTTATTTTATAATAAAGTTTTCAAAAAACACTATCTTGCAACTGAAAAATTTTCACTCTATGTCACAACGTAGGATATCTATATTATTATCTGTTACAATTCTGGCTGTATTTTTTACTGCTTGCAAGAAAAATTTCAGTTCCGACAAACCATTACCTACCTCCTACTATCCATCTGTGGTAATTAGCAGCGATAATAGCGTGGTTTTTGGTATAGACCCCGGAACAGGGCTGAAAAACTGGCAGTATAGCCTGCCACATGATACCGGTATCCTGGCAACCCCATTCAAACCATCTGTTTTAATCTATCACGAAAGAGCATATGTTACTGCTGTAAATTCAGATACCGTTTACAAATTAAATGCCAATACTGGTGCATTAATTGCTAAATTAACAGTAGGTCCACACGTTACGGTAAGTTACCCGTTTCATTTTTTCACCATGGTATCTACTCCTATTGCCGATGGAAGCATGCTTTACCTGGCCACTACCAATGATACATTGTATGCAATAGATACAGGAACCGGCGCTACAAAATGGAAATTCGGTGTGCCATTGTCTGATAATTCTGCGTTTTATGCCTCACCTGTGATTTATAAAGACAACATTTATGTTGCAACTATCGGTTCCGGCCTTCCGGGAGCAAAGAACGGACACGTTTATTGTGTTAATAAAACCAGCGGACCGGATGTAAATGGTTTACCAGTATGGGATTATCCCGGATTAGATACAGTATCTAACGGCTCGTTTATTTCATCACCATCCATAAGTTGGCCGTACCTCTTTGTAGGTAGCGCCTGCGATAGCAATATGTATTGCATGTACCTGGAGCCTCCGATTATGCCTACCCCCATTATCCCTACCAACGGCTTATTGCGCTGGACTTATAAAACCAATGGTAACATCCTGAGCTCTCCTACTACAATTGGCGGATTTTGCATCTTTGGCAGCAATGATGGTTGTGTCTATGACCTGGACACACAGAAAGCTAAATATACCTGGAAATACCAGACCGGAAGCCAGATCACATCATCGCCTATTGTTCACGGGCAGGTGGTTTACATTGGCAGCTACGACTATAATTTATATGCACTTTCTATTAATGACGGGCATAAAAAATGGGCTTACAAAACCAAAGGACTTCTGAAATCCAGCCCTGTTGTTTATAACGGATATGTTTATATAGGCAGCTACGATAACTACCTTTATGCAGTTGATACCGGATTTGGAACACTGAAATGGAATTATTACATTAATGGCAATATAGAATGTTCGCCAGCCATTGATGACCTGAGCGGTACCAATCAGATCAACTCTGGAATCAGCGGATATAATATTACGTCCACGAACAACTAATTAAATTTAACAATAATAGATAAAGCCTTTGCACTATGCAAGGGCTTTTTTATCTGATAAACTTCGTTTTTCACTTTTTCAGTACAGGCATAGCTTATCTAAATGAACATAAAATGCCCTGTCGCTGATAAAAAAATGTTAGTTACCTTTAGATACAAATTTGTGATGGATGCTTTATGCCGTAGTCGATATTGAAACAACAGGGAGTCACGCTTCCGGCAATGGCATTACAGAGATAGGCATAGTAATCCATGACGGGGAAAAAGTGATCAATTTTTATGAAAGCCTGGTCAACCCGCTCTGCCCTATTCCTTATTTTATTCAGCGCCTCACCGGCATAGACAATAACATGGTTGCCAGGGCGCCTAAATTTGAAGAAATAGCAGGGCAGGTATTTGAACTGCTCCAGGATAAAGTATTTGTAGCGCACAATGTCAATTTCGACTATTCTTTTGTAAAACACCACCTTAAGAATGCGGGCTATGAGCTTGAGACTAAGAAACTGTGTACTGTACGGCTGTCCCGCAAGGTTTTGCCCGGCCTCAATGGGTATAGCCTGGGTAAGCTTACACAACGATTAGGCATCAATCATGGTAATCATCACAGAGCGGGCGGAGATGCGCTGGCTACCGCCGATCTGCTGACGATAATTCTTAACAATGACAAAGAAGGCGTAATAAAAGAAATGCTGAAAGGCAGGAACAGTGAGCAGTACCTTCCCCCTCATCTGCCCGTAGAGGAACTGGAGCAACTGCCCAACACTCCCGGTGTATATTACTTTTACAATGCAGCCGGCAAGGCTATCTATATTGGCAAGGCAAAGAACATTCGCAAAAGAGTAAGGAGCCATTTCTCGAATAATAAAACCAACAGACAAAAACAGGATTTTCTTCGTGAGACACACAGAATAACCTATAAAGAATGCGCCACCGAACTGATGGCCCATATACTGGAAAGCTCCGAAATAAGAAGGCTATGGCCGATACACAACCGCAGCCAGCGTGGCTTTTTACCCGAATTCGGGCTGTTTGTGTATGATGATATGCAAGGCTATAAAAGATTTGCTGTGGAAAAAATAAGGCGGAGCATAAAGCCTATTTATACTTTCAATACTATAATGGAAGGCCACCTGAGGTTGCGTGAACTGGTGGAAGAGTTCGGGCTATGCAAAAGGCTGTGTAACCTGGCCACCAGCCCTGAATGCGATTGCGCCCCGCACCTGCCACCTGAGCAATATAATGTAAAAGCTGATGAAGCCATTGATTGGATCAGGAAACACCTGCCCACATTTGCACTTATAGATAAAGGCATAGAAGATAATGAGCACAGTTGCATACTCATGGTAGAGGGCAACCTCTATGGCATGGGTTACCTCAATGACAAGAAGCTGCAAATAAAAAGCATTGAAACCCTGCGACAATCGATAGAGCCACTGCAGGACAATGACTACATACGTAATCTTGTGTTCAGGCATGCGAATGAGTACCCGGAGAAGTGTGTGAGTTTCTGAGGATATTTTATGAACTATTAATCACAAGGTTGACTTAAGCCAGAAATACCGGGACACGTAGGTGTTTCTGATTTCAATTGCTTCATTTGCTTATGCCATACTTTATTTAACTTGCATCTTTATAAGGTACACTCGCTAATTATGAGCAACGCAATCATTCAGGTTAGGAATCTGGTTAAGAAATATGGTGACTTTGAGGCCGTAAAAGGCATCAGCTTTGAGGTTAAGGAAGGAGAGATTTTCGGACTGCTGGGACCTAATGGCGCCGGCAAAACTACCACCCTTGAAATACTGGAAACCCTGCGCAAAAAAACATCGGGAGATGTGATTGTGGATGGCAAGGATCTGGATAAAGAACCACAGGCTATTAAGAATGTAATAGGTGTACAACTTCAGGCTGCAGGCTACTATCCCAACCTTAATCTCAAGCAGATCATCGACCTTTTTTCGGGCCTCTACAACAAGAGTGTAGACCCGATGGCTTTGCTCGATACCGTGAACCTGAGAGATAAGGCAAAGAATAAGTTCAAAGAACTATCGGGTGGACAGAAGCAGCGCTTTTCTATTGCCACCACACTCATCAACGAGCCTAAGATCATCTTTCTAGATGAGCCAACAACAGGACTGGATCCTCAGGCCCGGCGTAATTTGTGGGATCTCATCAAGCAACTGCGTGAACGGGGGGCAACTGTTGTTATTACTACCCACTACATGGATGAAGCTGAGGAACTGTGTGAGCGTGTAGCCATCATAGACAGCGGCCAGATCATAGCTTTAAGCACACCCAACGAACTGATAGATAAACTGCTGGCATCCGGATTCAAAAGGCCAAAAGCGGTTAGGGAAGCAAGCCTTGAAGATGTGTTTTTAAATATGACCGGTAAGGAATGGCGGGATGAGTAAAACAACAAGAATACCACACATAAAAACCGTCCCAAATTATCAGGAGACGGTTTTAATATTTTATAGAAGAGACTGAATATGCTGCTTAAGCATTTACCCTGGTTGCTTTCTTTTCGAGCATCTGCTGAACCATAAAGTAGCCACCAAACAATACAACACCACCTGCGAGATCACCAAGTATGGTGTACTTATAGAAAGGTATAGCATCGATGTAGGTTTTGGTCAGTCCGGCAAAAGAATAGCCATTCCAGCCATGAACGAAGAACCCGAAATTGGATACAACAAAGAAAACTGTAGATGCGCCAAACAAATAGCCAATTGTTGAAAGCGCTTTAGGCTGTTTCATTGTCATGCCAAGTGCTGTTGCGCCTGCCAGTGCGCCATAGTTGAACAACATTCCCGGAAGATCGTAGAAGCCCGGCACATTAGTGAACAACTGAAAATAAACATCGCCCAGAAACTGGCCCAACAATGGAATCAGGAATGCCAGACCGCGTTTGTCCTTGATAACAGCGCCACTGAACAGGCCAATAGCCGCAAGAGGCACCATATTAGGTATGTGCATTTGCGCATTGAAAACACGTGCAGAAGCTGCT
Organism: uncultured Bacteroidota bacterium; assembly: GCA_903903635.1. Classification (GTDB taxonomy): domain Bacteria; phylum Bacteroidota; class Bacteroidia; order Chitinophagales; family Chitinophagaceae; genus Nemorincola. Next base: position 3,701 of record CAIUZK010000064.1, on the reverse strand, counting down.
AAAAGGATTAGAAAAATTGCAAGAAGGATATTAGTATTACTATTTTTCATTCTGAAACTATTTATGATTTGCGAAATTAAGAACAAATTCTAAGATTTAGGTTACTCATTGTGCACTACTTATTAACACCATCGTATGCCCACCTTATATAGGTTGAGCCCCAGGTAAAACCTCCACCAAAGGCAGCAAGCACTACATTGTCGCCTTTGTGCAGCTTATCCTGCCATTCCCAGAGGCAAAGCGGCAAGGTTCCATTGGTAGTATTGCCATATTTCTCGATATTGATCATTACTTTTTCCGGCGAAAGTTTCATACGGTCGGCGGTGGCTTTAATGATACGGAGGTTTGCCTGATGAGGAACCAGCCAGTTTACCGTTTCGGCTGTAAGGTTATTGCGTTCCATGATCTCAGCCGCAACATCTGCCATGTTTTTAACAGCAAATTTAAAAACCGCCTGACCTTCCTGGTAAACATAATGTTCTTTGTTCATTACCGTCTCCATCGAAGCCGGCTTAACCGATCCGCCAGCCTTCTGGTGCAGGTATACCCTGCCGCTGCCATCGGTACGAAGCACCGAGTCGATAATGCCAAAACCATCAGTATTGGGCTCAAGCAAAACCGCACCTGCACCATCGCCAAAAATGATGGATGTTTTGCGGTCTTCGTAGTCCATGATAGAACTCATTTTGTCCACACCTATTACAATCACTTTTTTATGCCTTCCGGTTTCTATGAACTGGGAACCAATAGTAAGTGCAAAAAGGAAACCACTACAGGCAGCGCTCACATCGTAACCCCATGCATTGGTCAGACCTGCCTTATCGCATATGATATTGGCGGTTGCCGGAAACTGCATATCGGGCGTAGTGGTAGCACAAATAACGAGTTCGATATCCAAGGGGCTGATACCCCTACTTTCCAAAAGATCTTTTACTGCACCCACAGCCATATCGCTGCTGCCTTTCCCTTCACCTTTCAGTATGCGGCGCTCTTTAATTCCTGTTCTGGCCTGGATCCATTCGTCTGTAGTATCCATCATTGTCGTCAGTTCCTCATTAGTCAGCCTGTACTCAGGAACGTACCCACCTACAGCCGTAATAGCCGCATGAATTTTCTGCATTTATCGATTTTTAAAAGAACAAAAATAATTCAAAATAGTCTAACCTCCCCCAAAAGCACAAAACAAGATCCCCCCAATTCACATTTCACATTAAACTATACCTATACTATATCCTTCAATTTGAACGTATACTAAATTTAAATCATCCGCTTTACGCCACAACTACATACTCATACCACCACAAACGCTGATAACCTGCCCCGTAACATAGAGGCTCATATCGCTGGCGAGGAAAAGGGCTGCATTGGCTACATCTTCGGTTTTGCCAAAACGACCCAGGGGTATTTTCTCAAACCATTTTTCGGCGCCACCATCCTTAAGGTAGTGGGTCATATCGGTTTCTATAAAGCCGGGAGCAATGGCATTGCAACGGATATTGCGGCTGCCTATTTCCTGTGCCACGCTTTTTGTAAAACCTATTATTCCTGCCTTGCTGGCTGCATATGCGCTTTGTCCGCCATTGCCCTTTACACCTACAACCGAGCTCAGATTAATGATGCTGCCTGCACGGCTTTTCATCATGGGCCTCATCACCTGCTTGGTGAGGTTGTACACACTTTTCAGGTTGGCCTGCATCACGTCGTCCCATTGCTCTGGTGTGAGCCTGAGCAGCAGATTATCCTTGCTGATGCCTGCATTATTCACACAGATATCTATGGTTCCGAATTCTTTCATTACATCGGTAGCCAGTTGTTCGGCGGCTTTAAAGTCGCCAGCATCACTTTTATAGCCTTTGGCTTTTACACCCATTGCTGTCAGTCTTTCTTCCAGCGCTTTAGCTTTCTCGTCGGATGACAAGTAGGTAAAGGCAATGGCAGCGCCATTTTCGGCAAATTTCACGGCAATAGCCTCGCCTATTCCGCGGCTCGCCCCGGTCACCAGTGCAACTTTATTTTCGAGCAGTTTCATTGTATCTATTTTGGACCGCTAAAGTAGTGATTGCAGCGGATATGTGGTAATTTGAGTTGGAAAGCTAACAGATTGGGGCTATTCAGGCAGTAAATTACTGAATCTGATTGCTAATTATTATCGTAAGCCATTCATGTAATATTGGTATATCAGTTTTGATCGTATCCCAAACAATTTCATAATCAATACCAAAATAATGATGAATAATTTTATTCCTCAGATCACTTACCTCCCTCCATGGGATCTGTGGGTATTGCGCTTTAAAATCAGGAGATAATTTTACGCTGGCTTCACCGATAATTTCAAGACTCCGACAAATAGCTCTTGAAAGTCGACCATCCTGAATAAAATCATCAAAATTATTTTGATTCGCTTCATGCATTAAGTAAGCGCACTCATCGAGCATATGCCTTAAAAACTCAATCTGCGAAATATGCATATTCAGTTGTTTTCAGGATGTGTGGGCCCAAATAAGGGCTTAAAGATTGAACAGTTACCAAGTCAACTTTATGCTGTAATAGTTCTTCAAGAAAATAATTCAGGCTCATAAAGTTTTTGAACGTCTTCTTGCCTTTTCTGATGTCTACCAATAAATCAATATCACTTTCAGGAGTAGCTTCATTTCTGATAAAGGACCCGAATAAACCAATTCGATCCACCCCATAGGAATCCAACTGCTGCTGATGAGCAGCTAGTATATTCAAAATAATTTCTTTATTCATTAGGGTCATAATGCAAATATATGAAAACAAAGGCAATTGATATCAAATAATGGTTATAGATTTAGTTAGTGTCTCGTCCTGAATTTGAATTATTATTCATGACAAGCAATTTCAAACACAAGGGGCTCTAAGAAAATTGCAGTGTGGTGTGCAAAATTGTCTGAATCGCGGATTAACAGGATTATGCACCTTCGCTGAAAAAGCTATGGCGCACAAGGAAGGATTTCACGGATTGTGTTGCCTGTAATCCTGTAATAGGTTTACATTTTCACGTATTCGACATTATTGCATAAGTGCAATTTGCACAGTGGTGTGCAAAAATATTTTTTTGCGCAAAGATTTATTGATTTTCAATTGTCTGAACCATGATTCGCCTGATTAAAAGATTTCATGATTGAATGTTGTGTAATATGTTTTATAAACTATACCTAGCATGCTCATTTCATAAGCGAATCAGAGGAGGTTTAATGAATTGCACACTACGCAAAATATATTTTGTTGCACAGTTTTTTATTGATAATCAAGCGTTTAAGTTAGAATAATTGCGCATTTGGGCTGATGGTGTGCAAAATTGTCTGAATCGCGGATTAATAGGATTATGCACCTTCGCTGAAAAAGCTATGGCGCACAAGGAAGGATTTCACGGATTGTGTTGCGGTAATCCTGAAATGGGTTTACAATTTCTCACATTAGGCATTGCTACATAAGTGCAAATTGCACGGTGGTGTGCAATAATATTTTTTGCACAAAGTTTTATTGGTTATCAATTGTCTGAACCATGATTCGCCTGATTAAAAGATTTCATGATTGAATGTTGTGTAATATGTTTTATAGACTATACCTAGCATGCTCATTTCATAAGCGAATCAGAGGAGGTTTAATGAATTGCACACTACGCAAAATATATTTTGTTGCACAGTTTTTTATTGATAATCAAGCGTTTAAGTTAG
>CAIUZK010000063.1 GCA_903903635.1 uncultured Bacteroidota bacterium | reverse complement strand
TAATGACACAAATGAAACGGATTAAGTAAACTATATTTGTAACAGTGAAGCAACTAAATAACGCACTCATTTTTGAGATTAACTATGGTGGGTCAGTTTGGCGAGGAAAAGAGGGGTCACTTTACGCGGAATATCCACTCTGGCCACAAATAAAAAAATGACTCAGATGATATGGCACAAAAGCCATATTTAGTATATCTATAAGAGAATCAATCGGGGGTGTTATATCTGCCCACAAACTACTTGTTATACTTCGTGTGTATAATTTTTTACCATAGATAGCATACAATCTGGCAGAATCTTCAGTAATAAATACTTTGGCAGACACTGTGCTATCCGCTGCAGTTGGCGTTGTTCCCGTAGTCGTTGGAATTACTTCCTGCACCCAGGTGCTGCCTCCGTCAAATGATTTGATAATTCCGGCCCCGCCTGTCCCCACATAAATTTCATGATTATTCATAGGGTTTACAGTGATATTATTTACACCTATTATTCCACCTATTGGCGCATTATCTGTTATATTGTTCCAGTGCTTCCCTCCATCAGTAGTTTTAAATACACCGCTGCCATAGGTACTGCCCGTAAGCATATAGTTACTGTCATTTGCATCAGCCCATATTGTGTTTACATAGCCGGCCACCTGAGCCATAACGCTATCGGGCCCTGCCTGTTCCCATGCCCCGTTAAAGCCGCCTCCACTGCATGGTCCGCTGGTTATCTTTTCTTGTATGGCCTTTTGCAGGGCTAAGTAATATTGCTGAAACATATTTGTTCCGCTGAAGTCGTTTGCGCCTACTCTTTCCTGCCATATCCTTCTAAAGCTGGCTATCTGATCAATTTCACCACCTTCGGTGCTATCGCTCATATTTGCATGAGCATACATGGTATCTAACATCTGTCCCAAATTTGCTCCAGGCTGGCTTATTATATCGTAATGGGGAAGCAACGGGGCCATGCTTACCTGGGCATTAGTAAATTGGCATGTGCATACAAATGCAATAGTTAGGCTAATTAAGTACTTGTGTTTCATGCTGTATAGTTTATTTAGTTAGATACTTATTTTACATCTTAATAAATTTTGAGGTCATACAATTCCCTTCTGTATCAATCCATCTCACCAGGTAAACACCATTACTCCAATTATTTACATCAACAGTCAAATTAAATAATCCACCTTTCTTTATTTGTTCATAAATTAGGCTTCCCATTTCATCTATAATGGTTAGTTTTCCTGTATTCACGTTTGAAAGGTTTAAATTATAAGTTGCTGGATTGGGGAATAATACCAAGCTTTTTTCTGAAGGATAGAATTGTTGAATCCCCTCATGCAGCCCGGTATCAAAATAGGTTACAAAAACACCACCTCCATTAGGATTAGCTGCACTGGTATCAAAATTGCCATAAGTTGAACCTTCTACGAAACTTCTTGATTGACTAGTGCCCGTTGCTACATAGCCGTTTAAATAAGGCACAACAGAAGATAAAAGTTCATTGTCAGTACCTCCAAAAACTTTATGGCAACGCTCATTTCCATTATTATCAATTATCCCAATCCATCCGTCTCCGCCACCATATACTCCGTTAGTGCCCCCATAAACTACATACCCACTATCATGAGCCATACATACACTTGTGGCAACATCTGCATAAGGGCTTCCTAAAGTTTTCTGCCATAATAATTTACCATCCAGATTTACCTTGACCACCCACATATCACCCTGCCCCTGATAGCCAGTCACCATGTAATCACTTGAATTGGTTCCACCTACCATAATAATTGTACTATCATTTGAATCATACAATGCAGCAAATACACCATCTTCTCCACTACCACCATAACTGCTATCCCACAATACCTTACCTGTATCATTCAATTTCAGAACATAGCAATCTAAACTTGTGTTAACTCCTGCATGCCACACTGTATCTGTACAATCATGATCTGTTGAGTTGGAATGTGAAATTAAATAATAGCTGTTATCAATTGGCAATATTACTCCAATTCCTTCTTCACCCGTTCCACCAATATCTTTGCTCCACTGTACATTACCTGTACTATCTGTTTTAATAACCAGCCAGTCAAACGTCCACATATCGCCATAATGAAAAGGCACATCGCCACCGCTACCGTTTGATGAACCAAGTATGATAAAGCCATTATCTGGCGAATTGGCTATTGATATGGCACCATCTTGCGCAGGCCCTCCATAGGTTTTTTCCCATAATAAATTTCCCGTTCCATTTAAACGTAACAACCAAATATCATTTCCGCCTCCTTTATATCCGGTTATATCATGATCATTCGAAGCAGTATTACATAACACAGCATATCCCCCATCCGCGGTTTGGCATACCGATACTCCACCATCCTCATGTGATCCACCGTATACTTTTATCCAACTTATTTGCTGATTACTATCAATCTTCCCTATCATTACATTGCCATTCACACCTGTATCAAATGAAATAAATGGTATAATCCCTCCTGGATTTCCATATACCTCACCAATAAATAAAATGCCCTTATCCCTTGTAGGTATTGCCATCCCAATTTGTGTATACCCTTTATTACCCGTAATAAACCGCGTACTATCTATATGCAATGCCTGCCCATACCCTGTATAAGAACTCAACACACAAACCAATAAAATCCCTAACAGCTTCTTCATGTTCATCTATTTCTTAATTAAAATTAAATACATTTTATCTAAATAAAAAAATTTATTTTCAAAATACATCAAAAACCACTCCTTTCAAATAATCTTTTTTGTATTTCTTATCCTCAAATCCTTAACGTTTTACAGACCTCAATCTGAATTTACAGACACTCGCATAGGTTGCACTTGAACAAAAAGATTCTATATGAGTTTCACCTAAATTAAGTTGATGGAAAGTGCCAATTTCATTACAAGCACTGGCTACTCTGATTCTTAATCAGGGGTATCACTCAGCACTATAACTGGCCGTAAAGCAAGGCAGCTAAGGCTTTCACAATAATTTTACTGGATTAAATTTTAAGACTTGCACTAAATGTTGCACTAAATGCCACATTGAAAGTGCCAAAAGTGCTTGTTATGATGCTTTATTGTGTATAACCGTCTTGTTTTTGAAAATTACCAGCTTAAACGAAAATGTCAATATTGACATTTTTTAACGCCAAAAGATATGGCATTTTTATATCCTGTATTGTCTCAAATAAAAAAGCCGGCCTGAGAACAGATCAGCTTTACTTTTAGTGGAAACATAATTAATACAAATATACTAAATTTTTGCTGGGTATGCCTCGTAGAAATCCTGCATGAAAATTTCTATACACATTTCGTAAATATCTACGCCCTCTTTTTCACATACATCAAATGATTGATACAAAAGGCTATTTCTCAATCTTGATTCATCCTCTGAATAGGTTGGCGCCTTTGTTTCGTAGTTGATGTAATCCTCGAACTGATCGTCTGGGTGAAAGTTCAAATCTTCCGCCAGCAAGTCATTAAAAAATATCTTTATGTCTTCTCCCGTTTTTATTTCCTGTATCATAAATTTTTATTTAAAGCTCAGTAATGAATCTGAGATCGCTTTGTATTTCTCATCAGGGATTGATTTAAGATAATGCTCTGTTGTTTTCCCCGATGAGTGCCCAAGGGCGTCCGTTATAAACGATGTGGGCGTACCAGCCAGTTTTAAATGGGTTGCGAAACTATGCCGGGCAAGATTGAGCACAAGCCTTTCATCAAATCCAAGCTTCTTGCCGATGCCGTTGAGCATCCTGTTTGTCAGTCGCTGGTGCGTCTTCCTCTTTTTCTCTTTCTCCATTGCCGTCTTGCAACCGTTCAGCATAGAAAAAATAAAATCCTCCGGCTTTCCATCTTTATTTCCCCAGGCATCGATTATACGCCTAATCTCGTCGTGCAGATATACCTTTATCGCCTTCTCTGCAACTGTATTCGTGTTCTTAGTTTTCTCCCGAACGAAAGAGATGTTCTCGCCCTTCATATCCTTGTACTTCAGATAAACAGCGTCTTTAAAATTCATCCCGTTACACAGGTAGCAGAAGAACCAATAGTCCTTAGCCCTTCTTTCTCTTAATGTAGCTGGAACATACTCCCACAATGCCTTAAGCTGCTCAGGATACAAAACACTTTTTGATTTTGCTGTTGTTCCTATGGTATAGTTGCGAAACGGGTAGTGCTTTTCAGAGATGAAACCATCCTTGATGCTTTTATTATAAATCGCGCGAAGATTTCGTAAATAGATTTGCGCTGTCGTCGCCGAATTCCCCTGGTTCTCCATCCAGCGCCTGTAGCCCCGCAGGTATGCTTCGTCTATGTCCTCTAAAAAAAACTTAGGCTTGTACTTTCTGAATGACGAAAGCGATGCTTTTATATTGAGTGCAGTTTTTATTCTTTCCTCTTCCTCGCAAATCCTGATATACTCCTCGAACAAAAAACCTGCGTCTGTTTTGTTAGATGCGAACAAATTAGTCTCCGACTTGAACAGGCGCTGGAACGTTTCCCTTGTCGGATTGGGCAAACGCACCAATAT
>CAIUZK010000062.1 GCA_903903635.1 uncultured Bacteroidota bacterium | reverse complement strand
TTAACGCCGGATAAATATTCCAGACAGTCGTCGTCTGTTTTAAACCGTTGGTGGAACATAATTGAATTCACACCTGCAAAGGTAATTCGCCTCTCCATAAGGCAAAGCTACATTATTGCGATCTAAACGCCTATACCTATTTTATTAATTGCAATGTGCAATTCCAACCGGAGCAGCAATCACACTTACTTTCTCAGTCTTATTTTCGGCAGAGACCCCGTGTTTAATAACACCCGCATAAATCAATGATAATACCGCGATACCGGCAATAATACGGTAAACACCAAAAGCCCTGAAACTATGTTTCTGCACATAAGTAATAAAAGATTTTACCGCTATTACAGATACAATAAAAGAAATAAGGCAGCCAACCAGGAGCATATTGGTATTGGAAGAATGGAACACTTCGGGGCTATGTTTATAGGTATCATAAAGCTCTTTTACTGTGGCTGCGGCCATGGTAGGTACAGCCAGGAAAAATGAAAATTCGGCTGCTACCTTGCGATCGAGGCGGGTGGCGAGGCCGCCAATAATGGTAGAGGCACTGCGGCTAAGGCCGGGGAACAAAATAGAGAGTACCTGGAATAAACCCACCTTCAATGCCTGCTGGTAGGTAATATCTTCTTCGCGGTGAACAACCGGTTTTTTGAACCAGGAATCAACAAAAAGCAGAACAACTCCTCCAGTAAGCGTAACCCAGGCTATAATGGCGATATCGCCGAGGATATGATCGATGTGTTTTTTAAGCAGCGCCCCAAACACCAAGGCCGGTATTACAGCAATAACCAGTTTTATATAAAAGGAAATATCCTTGAAATTGGTGAACCGCTTAAGATATAGGACAATAACAGCTAAAATAGCGGCAAACTGAATCACAATATCAAACATATTGCTAAACGGCTCATTGGGGTCCATTTGCATGATTGCCTTGACAAATTTGATGTGCGCAGTAGAAGAAATAGGAAGAAATTCAGTTACCCCTTCTACTATGGCTATAATAACAGATTGCATCCAGGTCATATGCTATGGTATATTTATATATTTATGAGATTGCAAAGATAACTGCCATTGGGGATGTTGCTTAATATAATCGATAATTAACGGAGTAATAATTTCTCTTTTACTCCATTCCGGCTGTAGATAAAGCAAACATTGCGGACCGACCAGGGCGGCGTGTTGCTCTGCCCACTCCAGATCGGATTTGTGATAAACTACAATTTTAAGCTCGCTGGCAGCCAGCAAACCTGAATCAAGCGGCGCCTTAAACTTTTTAGGAGACAAGGTTACCCAGTCAAGATTGCCGGAGAGCGGGTGAGCGCCGGAGGTTTCGATATGTGTTTTGAACCCGGCATGGTGCAGGGCATCACAAAGAGCGGCAAGGTTGTGCATTGCAGGTTCGCCTCCGGTTATCACCGCAATGCTGCCCGGAAACCGGGATGCTGCCAATACAATTTGCTCTATAGTCATAAGCGGGTGAGCGGCAGCATCCCAGCTATCCTTCACATCGCACCAGACACAGCCAACATCGCAACCACCCAGCCTGATAAAATAGGCAGCTTTACCTGCATGAAAGCCTTCGCCCTGCAGGGTGTAAAAGTGCTCCATTACAGGGTAAGCGATACTATTTTGATGATTAGTCAATCAGTTTGATGATTAAAAAAAGAAAAAGGTATAAAAACACGAAGTTAAATAACAAAGCTGGTCTTTATGGAAAAGCCTGTAAAGCATCTTCAATAAAAACCAGCAGTGTCTAATCTTATAACCCCTTAGCTTGCTTTGCAGCCAATAGTGTATTTTTCATCAATCCGCATATGGTCATCAACCCAACGCCCTTAGGCACAGGAGTAATGAAGCTGCATAACGGAGCCACATTATCGAAATCGACATCGCCAACAAGGCGGGAGCCGCTCTTCCTGGTGGCATCGTCGATACGGTTGATACCCACGTCGATAATAATAGCGCCGGGCTTAACCATATCAGCAGTTACATATTTTGGCCTGCCGATGGCGGCTATAATGATATCTGCAGTTTTGGTTATCTCCTTCAGGTTTTTTGTTTTAGAATGACACATGGTCACTGTGGCATTACCTGGATTGGAAGCGCGACTCATGAGAATAGTCATAGGCGTACCCACGATATTGCTTCGGCCAATGATAACGCAATGCATACCGGTAGTATCTATCTTATAATACTCCAGCATCAGCATAATGCCATAAGGGGTTGCAGGCAGAAAGGTTGGTTGCCCGAGCAACATCTTACCCAAAGAGATAGGATGGAAACCATCTACGTCCTTGGCAGGGCTGATTGCATTGATAACCGAATCGTCTGAGATGTGGCCGGGTAAAGGGAGTTGCACCAGGACACCATCGATAGAGGCATCATTGTTCAACCTTACCACTTCGCTGATCAGGTATTCTTCGGTAATGTCCTTTTCAAAACGCAACAATGTGGAATCGAAGCCCAGCTCTTCGCAATGCTTCACTTTTGAGCCCACATAAGCCTCACTGGCCGGATTGTTGCCCACCAATATGGCAGCCAGATGTGGTTTCTTACCACCGTTGGCCTGCCAGTCTTTTACATCCTGTTTGATCTGCTCCTTTATATGTGCAGACACTAATACACCATCAAGTAATTGCATGATGCAAAGATAATTTAAATGAGTTAAAGCCCAATAGCGGCATAAAATTTGCTTTATGACAAAAAAAACGACAAAATTTATGGAATTTCATATTTTTGCAATTGAAGAATCGAATTTAATTTTTAAGAAATAGCAAATGCAAAACCCTCGAATACAGTACACTGCCTACACCGGCTGGGTGATCAAATGTTTCATTACCCTTCTTGTAATTACCTGCGCATTGCTTCCCACTAAAGGGCAGACCTGGAACAACGTTGGCTCGGCCGGGTTTACGGCTGACAGCTCATGGTATTCAACAATAGCAATTGATGCAGGCGGCACTCCCTATGTTGCCTTCGCAGATAAGTCCAATAGCAACAAAGCTACCGTAAGGAAATTTGATGGTACAAACTGGGTATTGGTAGGAAGCGCGGGTTTCTCTGCCGGTGGCGTTGAATATACCTGTATTGCAATTGGATCGGATGGCACTCCCTATGTTGCATATGACGACTGGGGCAATGGGGGTAAGGCTACTGTAATGAAGTTCAATGGTACAAGCTGGGTGGCTATAGGGAGCGCGGGTTTTACACCAGGTCAAACATGGTTTATGACATTGGCACTCGGGAAAAAAGATACACCTTATGTAGCTTTTATGGACTATAGCGCATCTACTGCTTTTACTGAGAAGGCGCTTGTGATGAAATTCAAAGGAACTACCTGGGCCACGGTAGGCGTCATCTATCCATCGAACGGCGCCGCCAATTACACTTCGCTTGCAATGGACACATCAGGAAAGCCATATCTCGCTTTCCAGGATTTTTCGCAGGGAGGGAAAGCCTCTGTAGTGAAATTAGGTGGAAGTTTGTTGTCGCCTATGTGGCAGCCAGTGGGTAGCCTGGGTTTCTCTGCCGGGAATGCTCTTTTTACTTCACTGGCACTGGATAAAAACAATACGCCTTATGTTGTGTACATGGACACGGTAAATGCCTATAAAGCAACGGTAAAAAAATTCACAGGCAGCAGCTGGGTAACCGTTGGCACTGCGGGATTCTCGCCAGATAGTGCCTTTTATACATCTATTGCAATAGACAGCAGCGGAACTCCATATGTTGTCTTTCAGGATGATGGACATGGTGGTAAAGTGTCCGTGATGAAGTTTGATGGCAGCAACTGGGTGGCTGTGGGCACGGAAGGATTCTCAGCTGGCACTTCGTATTATAATTCAATAGCCATTGCGAGAGATGGTACGCCCTATGTTTGTTTTGAAGACGGGGGCAATGGCGGCAAGCTTACGGTAATGAAAGCTGGCGGAGGGGTTGGGACAAAACTGATTGCGGGTGTGACTAAGCCTGTGTTATCTGTGTTCCCGAACCCCAGTTCAGGATCACTGTCTATAGAATTATCGTCAGCACATGATGAAAATGCATCACTGGTCATAACCAATTTAGTTGGAGAAAAAGTTTATGAGTCTGCAGTGACCACTAATAAACTTAATGATGTGCAACTGAGCTCTGCTCCTGGTGTTTATTTCATAACAGTGAGAACAATGGACCAGACACTGACTTCAAAAATAGTGGTGCATTAATCATCCGGAAAAAATGAGGTGCAGGCCGGGTGAAACTTAAACACCGCCTGCACCGCTATCTCCCGGCTTGCTAATCACGCCCATCTTCCTTAATAACCTCCTGTTTTCCCGTTTGTGTATCAGGTTGTAAGAGATGGAGTAGATAACCGGCAAAATCAGCAATGTAAGTATGGTGGAGGTAATCAGTCCGCCAATAACCACAATAGCCAATGGCTTTTGAGTTTCAGACCCTATACCTGTACTTATAGCTGCGGGCAGAAGTCCAATAGCTGCCATCAACGCCGTCATTACTACAGGACGTATACGGGATTGAACACCATGTTCTATTGCTTTGTGAATGGTCATTTTTTCAACAAGGTTTTTACGGAATACACTAATGAGAATTACCCCATTCTGAATACAAACGCCAAACAAAGCAATGAATCCTATTCCTGCACTGATACTGAAGTTCATCCGGGTAATGTGCAAGGCAAGTATACCTCCGATAAGAGCAAAAGGCACATTCAATATTGTAAGAACAGAATCTTTTACATTTCCGTAGGTGATGAAAAGCAGAAGAAAAATAGCAATAAGACAAAGCGGAACAACCTGTGAAAGTGTTTTTGATGCACGCTGGGCATTTTCAAACTCTCCGTTCCAGGTCATATTGTAGCCATGTGGCAATTTCACATTTGCCGCAACCTTTTTCTGAGCCTCGGCTATTGTGCTACCCAGGTCACGCCCCCGTATGGAGAATTTTACCGGAATGTAACGGGCATTATTATCACGATAAACAAACGAAGGACCTGTGAGTACTCTAATATCCGAAATTTCCTTGAGCGGTATGCGTGTGTTATCCTGAGTAGGGATCATCAGATTCTCAATCTTTTCTCTTGAGTTTCTGAACTCTTTACTATACCTCACCCGGATATCAAACTTCCTTTCGCCTTCATAAAGCTGGGTAGCGGCCTTTCCACCTATGGCCATTTCGATAACTGCATTGGCATCGGCCATGCTAACCCCATACATGGCCATTTTCTTCTGATCCAGTTCTATCCGGAATTCAGGCTGCCCCAGGTTCCTGAGCACACCCAGATCTTCCACACCTTTTACCTGTCGCAACTGGGCCATTACCTCATTGGCCAGTGTATCCAGTTTGGTGAAATCCTTGCCTGAGATTTTCACTGCCAATGATGCAGGAACACCGGCCACAGCCTCTTCCACATTATCTCTTATGGGCTGGGAATAGTTATAGAGAATACCGGGTATCTTGCTCAATTGCTTATCCATATCGTTGATCAGACTCTCGGTAGTAACCCCTTTGGGCCATTCATCTTTAGGCTTCAGGTCAACGGCGATCTCAATATTAAAGAAGCCTTTGGGATCCGTTCCATCCACAGTTCGCCCTACCTGTGTGAGCGTGTGTTTCACCTCAGGGAACTGAGAGAGAATAGCCATCATTTCTTTACCTATTTTGTTACTTTCGTCCAGTGAGGCGCTCATAGGTAACTGGCCCTTTACCCAAAGGGCACCTTCATCAAGCTCGGGCAGGAACTCGGAACCCAGGAACCTGGCAGAAAAAAATGTTACCACCATTATGGATATAGCAATTATCAGGCTCAACCGCTGACGATTATACACCCACCTGAATGCTTTCATAATGTACTTTTCGAAAAAGCCTACAACGGGGTTGTGTTTCTCCCTGACATTTTTTCTTAGCAATATGCTCGACAATGCTGGTACCAGTGTAAGCGTATAAATTAATGCACCCAACAGAGCAAATCCCAATGTAAAAGCCAATGGAGAAAACATCTTTCCTTCTACCTTCTTAAATGCAAAAATGGGTATCAGGCAGGTGAGTATAATGATCTTGGAGAAGAAAATAGCCTTACCCATCTCGGCGCCCACATTTTTAAACAAACCCAATTTAGCGAGTTTGTTGAACCGGGCCATGCCCACCTCCCGCGCCTTGAAATCGAGTGCAACGAACAGCCCCTCGACCATTACCACAGCCCCATCAATAATTATACCGAAGTCGACGGCACCCATGGATAGCAGGTTTGCGGTCATACCCCTCATGCGCATAAGCATAAATGCAAAAAGCAGCGCCAGCGGAACGATGATACCCACAATCAGGGTAGTGCGCCAGTCGGCCATGAAGATGAGGACTATAAGCGTTACGAGTACAATACCTTCGAGGAGATTGTGCATCACTGTATGCGTGGCAAAATCCATGAGATGGCTACGGTCGTAGAATGGAACGATTTTAACGTCTTTGGGTAAAATATTTTCGTTAAGTTCTTTTACTTTATCATGTATGCCCTCAAGCACCTGAGCGGCATTTTCTCCCTTTCTCATAACTATAATGCCTTCCACCACATCATCGTCTTTATCATGCATCACATTACCCAGCCTGGGTTTTTCTGTCTCGGCCACGGATGCGAGATTTTTAACCAATATGGGAACGCCATTTATTTTGGTTACAATAATGTTATTGATTTCATTGATGTCGTTAAGCAATCCGATACCCCGGATGATAAAAGATTGTCCGTTTTCATCCAGCACATCGCCACCCACATTGATGTTGCTCCTGGAAACAGCATTATAAACATCGAGCGGAGTAAGCCCGTAATTCATTATTTCATTTGGGTTTACCCGGATCTCATAAATTTTTTCACCACCGCTGAAAGTATTGACATCAGCCACTCCCGGTACAGATTTGAACTGCCTGTCGAGCACCCATTCCTGTATAGTATTAAGTTCGCGCAGGTTCATGGTTTTGCTTTGCAGGGTATACCTGTATATCTCGCCGGTAGGGCCATAAGGAGGTTCCACCTCGGGTGAAGTACCTTCAGGCAGATCGGCATTACCTATTCTTGAAAATACCTGTTGTCGTGCAAATGCATCTTCAATATTATCATCGAAGATGAGTCGGATATAGGAAAGGCCAAAGCAGGATGTGGACCTGAGATTAATTTTTCCCTGTACAGAGTTCAGGGTTGTTTCCAATGGAATTGTAACGAATTTTTCTACCTCCTCAGCGCTTCTGCCGGGCCACTGAGTAATAATAATGATCTGCGTATTGGTTACATCCGGGAAGGTTTCAATTGGCGTATCCCGATAGCACAAATAACCGATAACTGCGAGAATTGCAGTCATAAAGAACACAAAATACCTGTGCCGGAGTGAAAAATATATAATTTGCCTGATCAGCTTATTCATGTTTTAAACATTTATTTAGAACTTCAGATGATTGTAACAGTTATAATTGAACTGCTCATAACAATGCATCCTGAAATCGGGAATGTAATTACAAATTATTCGGAAGTAAGTTGGTTGAAAATGAGAATCTGATTTTTCGAAATTAACTTGTCGCCCACATTCAGGCCATGACTGATATAGGTTTTGTTATCTACCGTTTTTATCAGGTCTACCTGTACAATCTTCATATCACTGTCATTTTTGTAAACAACTACATAGCTCTTGCCATCCTGCTGAAGTATACTTGCCCCAGGGATACATAAAGCCCTTGTACCCTCCTGATTACTTACTAATACCTTGGCAAACATATCGGGTTTTAACAGCATTTCATTGTTGTCGAGGTTGATGCGGACTTTCATTGATTTACTTAGCGGATCCAGTACCTGGCTTATACGGTCGATCTTTCCGTTGAAAACCCGGTCAGGGTAAGACAGCGGTAAAACCTTTACTGCGTATCCTTCCTTAATCTTAGAGATATCTGCTTCGTATACATTGGCATAGACCCAAACATTTTTAAGATCGGATATAGTAAAGAGATTATCGCCCATATCCTGCCTGATAAAGGCACCGGCTGTAACTTTTTTCTCTACTATATAGCCATCAATAGGCGCTGTTACCAGGTATTTTCCGCCTTCACTTGTTTTTCCGCCACCATTTATTGAAATAACAGATTGTACCTTATCGCGGGCGGCAAGGGCTTTTTCGTAGTTCTGCTTAGCCTCATTGAATTCCTTCTCGCTGCTGATACCGCTCTTGTATAACGACTCCACATTATCCATCTGCCTTTTGGCTATCGAAACATCAGCTTTGGTGCTGGTAAGATCGCTATAATTGCCTGCCACATCGGCGCTGTGAATTACTGCCAGAACCTGGCCCTTGCTTACCTTGTCGCCGAGCGACACCTTTGCCTCGAGTACCTGACCGCTGATGCGCGGAAATACCTTTACAACATTGTTGTCGTTGAAACCAACAACGCCGCTCAGCGATAATTCATCGGCAATATTGCAGTCCTGTACCGTATCAATCTGGATCAGGTTGCGCATGGTATCACTGAGGACGAATTTTTTGTTTACTTCTACTGCCTGTTCCTTATGCTCGCAAGAGAAAAGCAAGACAAGAGGCAACAGCATTAATATGATTGATTGTTTCATTTTTAGTGTCTTTTGTAGTTATTTAATCAGGTCCGTTCCTAACAGATCATTGAGTTCTTCTTTGGCAAGGCGCAGATCCAGTAGTTGTTTCAGTTCTTTTTCACGTATAGCCTGGTAGTCATTGAAATAATCGAGGAATTCTATGAGGTTTATCTGCCTGTTGTTATAGCTTTCTACTATGTTCTTTTGCAACTGGTAGTATTCCTTATAAAATGTACTGTTATCGGAAGAACTGAGGCGAATGGTATACAGCAATTTCTGGTATGCATTCAATACGTCATTCTGGAGTTTTACATCCGCATCGGTTTTTAAATACTCCTGCTGCTTTACAAGATTGTGCGCCGATTTAATGTTGCCCTGGTTCCTGTCCCAGAAGGGAAGGGGCAAAGATACAGCCAACCCGAAATAGTTTGGAGCATAGTTGGCAGACTGATCGAACTCAGTACCTACCGTTAAATCAGGAACAGCCATTGCTTTTTGCAGCCTCAGATTTTGCATATTGTACTGCAACTGGTATACCTGCAACTGGTAATCGGTATTATTTTGCCTTGCGGTGTCAATCAACTGCATAATGCTGACATCGGGCATATCTGTACTTTCCGATCCGGAGACCACCGGCTGGATTACCACATTACCTGTGAGGCGCAAAATTGTTTTCAGTTCATTCTGAGCATCATTCAGGTCTTTTGCATTGCCTGTCATATCCTGCTGAAGACTTACCAGTAAGGCCTGAACCCTCAGGTATTCCTTTTTGGCAATGTTGCCCGCCTTAAGTTCCTGGCCTCTTACACTCAGCAATTTGGTAAGGCGCTCCTGATTTTCGGTGTAAAGTGCGGCCATCCCCTGCAATTGTGTTATCGTATAAAAATCTCTGAATAACTGGGCCCTGAGATTACGCATTAAACTTTTGAACTGCCATTCAGCGAGGTTTACGTTTGTGCGCGCCAGATCAATAGACTTACCACGCTTGCCGGCAGTTTTTATCAGTTGCTGAACCTGTACGAATATTTCACCCTGTGGATTGCCATTTGCATCAATGCTATGCTGAAAAAAGCCACTGTTGGAATATAGATTCTGGTCGGTATTGAGAACGGGGTTATCCCATTTCTTAGCCTGCTCTACCAATGCCTTGCCAGATTGAATATTGTAATGCTGTGCCAATAACTGCAGGTTACTATCCAAAAACAATTTTTCAGTCTGTTTTATATCCAGATGTAATGTGTCGGCTGTTTTAAGAGAATATTGCCCCTGTGCAAATATGATGTTGTGTTGCAGGAAGAATATGCCGCAAACAAAACATATACTTCTTGCAAGCTTTATATGAAGCATGCTAATAATTTTACCTGTAATTAAATTTTGTGTGGAATAGATTAATTAAATCTGGTTCTAACAGGCCTTGGGGGGAGGCGGGTTTATCTCCTTAAAATAAAGATATTCATAATTCACTTTCAGAAAAGAGGAATAAAAGATGTTATTCAACTGATGAAAAGCATATCCGCTTTTCTGAGATAAAACAACCTCAAAGGAGATGTATTTTGGTGTTTCAGTTTTGCGCGATGAATTATTATTCTGAGAAACAGATGCATCGTCAAATAGTATTGTTCCTGATTTTACTGCTTTTGTAAATACGGAAGGACTGGAAGGATTAGGATCGAAATGCATTACGGACAGGCTATCAGGCTGATCACTGAGCAAATAGCCGCAAATGAGCAGAAAAATGCCCAGGATCTGAACTATATATAGCCGTGTATTACTCATCTTATTATCCGTCTGCAATATTAGCCACAGAAAAAATAAAATTGTGTTAATTAATATTAATATTAGGCTTCCGGCTTCAAGGGTAAACGAAAGAAGAAATAAGTTTGGTCATGTTCTCTGTATTGATCCTAAAGTAAAATAATAATAATAATTTGCGATTGAGGCAAGGCAACCACTTGTTTCCTGTTATCATTTGAAATCTAGTTAAGTACTTTTGTACCCCGTTTTAAAAAAGTAATTATGCAGGTTAAAGACATCATTAGTACCATCGAGGCCTTTGCGCCACCTGTATACCAGGAAAGTTATGATAACTGCGGCCTGCAGGTGGGTAATGCATCAGCAACCGTAACTGGTGTTTTACTGACTCTTGATGTAACTGAGGCCATTGTTCAGGAAGCGATTGATCGTAATTGTAATGTGATCGTGGCGCATCATCCTCTTATTTTCTCCGGCTTGAAAAGCATTTCAGGACGTACATATGTGGAAAGGGTGGTCATGCAGGCTATTAAAAATGATATAAGTATTTTTGCCGCTCACACCAATATGGATAATATGGCAGGTGGCGTAAGCGCTAAGATTGCCCAAAAGCTGGGATTGAGCCAAACAGCAGTTTTATCAGCAAGCCCCAATACTTTAAGTAAACTGTATACCTATGCTCCACCCGATATAGCAGATAAATTGCGGGATGCCCTGTTTGCCGCCGGGGCAGGTAATATCAGCAACTATATGGAATGTAGTTTTAATACTGCCGGGACCGGTACTTTCAGAGGTAATGAGCAAACCAATCCTACTATTGGCGAAGCGGGAGGCAAAAGAGAACTGGTTCAGGAAGTGAAAATTGAGGTGCTGGTGGCCAAACACCAGGAGGCACAGGTGCTGGATGCACTATTTGCAAATCATATATATGAAGAAGTCGCCTATGAAATAATCCCTATTAAAAATACCAATAAACTAATTGGAGCCGGAATGGTGGGGGTATTGAGCAACCCTATGGATGAAACAGATTTCCTGGCCTTCCTGAAAAAACAAATGAAAACAGATTGCATAAGGCATACGGAATTGGCAGGCAAGAAGATATCGAAAGTTGCTATATGTGGGGGTTCTGGCAGCTTCTTACTAAAAGATGCAATTAGGGCAAAAGCTGATATATTTATAACAGGTGACTTTAAATACCATCAATTTTTAGATGCAGAAAATAAAATTGTAATAGCTGATATAGGCCATTTTGAGAGCGAACAATTTACCCCTGAAATATTTGAAGTAATACTTAAGGAAAAATTCCCTACATTTGCAATCCTTTTATCAAATTTAAATACCAATCCGGTAAAATATTATTACTAATGGCTACAGTAAAAGACTTTTCGGTTGAGGAAAAGCTAACCGCCGTCCTTGCGCTACAGAAGATCGATTCTAAAATAGATGAGATCAGAACAATGAAAGGCGAATTACCCATGGAGGTAAAAGATCTGGAAGATGAGATCGAAGGGCTGCAGACCCGCATCAACAATATTGATGCTGAGATCAACAGCATTAACGCTTTCATTGATGCTAAGACCAATGGCAAAAAAGACGCTCAGGCGTTGATAAAAAAATACGAGAAACAGCAGGACAACGTTAAGAATAACCGTGAGTTTGAAGCAATCAATAAAGAAATTGAAATGCAGGAACTTGAGGTAAGGCTTAACGAAAAACACATTAAGGATGCAACCTTTGAATTGAGGGACCGTACCAATGTTCGTCTGAAAACAGAAGAGAAGATTAAGGAAGTGGAAGAAGGTTTGAAAGTAAAGCGCCACGAACTTGAAAAAATCTCGGCTGAAACTGAAATCGAGGAAAAAGCACTTGCCTTAAAATCGGACGAAGCCCGCGTAAAGGTTGATCCGAGGTTGCTTACTGCTTATGAGCGCATTCGCAAAAGCTACCGCAATGGTCTGGCAGTTGTGCCAATTCATCGTGATTCATGCGGTGGTTGTTTCAATGTCATTCCACCACAGCGCCAGAGCGAAATCCGTCAGCATAAGAAGATCATTGTATGCGAACATTGCGGGCGCATATTGGTTGACTCAGACATGAATGATAAAGTAAACATCAAAGCTTAAACCAGATAAACTTTATAAAAAGCAAAAGGAGCTGATCGACTCCTTTTGCTTTTTATGCTTTTGAGGCTATCAATTCATAATCACCAATTTCATTACAACCACATTATTATCGGGAGTGGTAATATTGCATTGGTACATACCCGGCAATAAACCTGAACCCGGGAAAGTTGTACTTGTACCATGGAGCAAAATGGTATTGATAAGCCTCCCGGTAAGGTCGTATAAATATGCCCTTGAGCCTGAAGGTAAAAAAACAGTTTTTTCATAGTGGAACTATTAGTTATTGTTACAGGCGGCATTTAAGCAGAAAAATTCAGGATTATTGCAAACTATTTTTTTTCAATCAGGAGTTTTTTCATAACCACCTGGTTACTTTCCAATACGATTCTGCAATGGTAGAAACCCGACACCAGACTGGAGACATTAATAGCGGGGTTACTGCCAAGGAGCGGGTATGTATTTATCAACCTGCCGGTGATATTATACAATTCTGCTTTTGAACCTTGAAGAAATGGAATATCACTTTGGATAATAACTTCATTAAATGCAGGATTGGGGAATAAAATAATGTTTCCCTGATTACCAATTGGAGTTCCGCTGTTTAAAGGTGGAAGGCAGGAGATATGATCGCAGGGCATTGTTCCTATTCTGTATTTGGCCAGGAGCAGAAATTCCCTGAATGAACCTGGGTTAAGCAATGTATCGGGACCGGCAACCAGATCTACATTTTCATAATCGCCACCGGTATACAGATTGCCCAGGTTATCCAAGGCAAGCCCACACAGATCGTCAGCCCCGCTTCCTAATATGTGGCCGGTACCTGCTATATAATGGCCACATTTGTCATAGGCAGTGATATACAAATTATCACTGCTCAATACAGGCGTGTCGATAATAGTCCCGTTACAATTCAATTGCCCTTGCTCATAGCCGCAAAGCCACACATTGCCACAGGTATCCGCTGCTACTTTCCTTCCTCTGGATGACCTTGCCCTGGCGGCTTTTGACCAGCTTAGGTGGCCAATGGAATCAAAATTCATGACCAGTGATTGTCCGTATAATCCGGAATAGATAAGCGTATCGGCGCCAAGGATAATGGTAGAGTCATAATACCCGCTAACGAAACAATTATTCCAGATCCCGCTGCAAATATCAGAGAGAAACACATGCTTGTTCATTGATTTTGCCCAAACAGGATGGCCTGCAGTATCCAGCCTTGTAATTAATGAGGCTTTAGCGCCTGAACCAAACAAGGAATCGGTTAGCAGATAGGAGCCAATCATCATTGTGGGGGAACTGAACTCTGCAGTAATGAAGATATAACCGTTGGGTGCTACAGATAGACCCCAAGGTCTTTCCATGCCATTTCCACCGAAACTTTTAGCCCATACCGGAATACCTGCCGGATTATACTTTGCAACAAAAACATCAGTGCTGTCGCCGGTAGGTGTTGCATTAACAAGTGTTGAGGTACCAATAGTAGCAGTAGCCAGTTTGTAGGAACCCGTGATATAAACATTCCCTTCAAAATCAGTTCCCATACCACCAAGCATACTGCCAGCCGATGCAATTATATTTTCAGCCCACATAACAGTACCTCCCGGAGCTAATTTAGCCAGGAAGTACATCATACTTGAAGTAACCGGGTTGTGCAATACTACCGAGCCAATCACACACGAATCAGCAGAATAAATACCAAACAGGAAAGAATTGCCACTGGCATCGGTACAGATGGCTACCTGATTACTGGTACCGCTACTCTGCACATTTACAACCCATTGAAAGTTCCCATTGGAATCAGTCCTGGAAATAAAAGTGCTATTGGCCCCATAAATGGTGTGGGTTCCTAATGTGAGGCTGTCGCTCAAAAAGAAATTACCGGAAATAAACACGTTGCCATTGGGGTCGGTGGCTATGGGGTCAGCTTCAACAATGCCGGTATATGCACTGGAATTTGTAACTGCCCATTGCCAACCAGATTGAGCCTGCAGGCCAGATGGATTGATAAAGAGGCAGAACATTAAAAGACAGGAGTAAAACAGGTTTTTCATAAAGCCGGCTATTTCAATTAAGAAAGATAAGGCATTTCAATTACATTATTCCACTAATTAGCCTCTGTCCTCTGTATTTTATTTTGCCTGCACTGTGTGCCAACCAGAGTGTAACCTAAATCTGATTAAGAGGATAATCATGAATTGTCTATCAAATGCGCGATGGAGAATTTCCTTCACATTAGCCAAAAACACAATCATTATCCATTTTGAAAATAAAACTGAGTTATCCCTGATGCTATGCCATTATATTCTAACTTGACTTTCACAAACACTAACTCCCGTGATTCCTTACATTACCCTATATTTGTCAGGTGAGTTTTCTATATCCGCTTTTCCTGGTTGCAGGGCTTTCACTGGCTATACCTGTTCTGATACACTTGTTCAATTTACGCAAGTACAAGGTTGTGCTGTTTCCGCATACCCGGTTTCTGAAAACTATTCAACTCAATAGCCGGAAGCAAAGCCAGGTTCGCTATAAATGGCTGCTTGCCATGCGCCTCCTCTTCCTGGCAGCACTGGTACTTGCTTTCGCACAGCCCTTTTTTATTAAAAAAAACAGTAAAGTCGCCGGCAATAAACTGCAGATCATATACCTGGACAACAGTTTCAGCATGAGTGCAAAAAAGGGAGCACGCAGTGTACTGGACATAGGCAGGGAAGCCGCACGCAAACAGGTGCAACATGCTGTTCCGAGCAGCAGATTCCTGCTGATAACCAATGATAAGCCACTTAGCTACAGGGCCGAACCCGCAGACAAGGTTTGGCGGGCAATTAATGCAACCGAGGTAACAGCATCGACCAAAACCATCGATCAGATACTTGCCATAGCCCAAAGCATGATGCAGAATGAGGGTGGTAAAGAGGCCGATTTGTATTACTATTCCGATTTTCAGCAAAATGCTTTTCCGGCCCAGCCAGATAAGAACCTGTTAAAAAACATAACCTTTTTCGGACTACCGGTTCAATCAGACGATGCTGCCGATATTTATATTGATACCGCTTTTCTTACAACCCCGGTATTACAAACAGGGAAAAGCAACACGCTTGTGGTGCGCACACATATGAGCGGAAAACCACCAAAGGAAAATCCGGTGCTGAATCTGGTAATTAACGGGCAGGTAAAAAGCGCGGCCTCACTGAATTTTGCCGACAAGAATGAAAGTGTGGATACCCTCAGTTTCCAGGTAAACAATACCAACTGGCAATCAATAGAACTTACCGTGAATGATGCAGGCATGCGTTTTGATGATACATTCCGGATTACCGCACGCAGCTCGCCTAATTTATCAGTACTTGTGCTCAATGAAGGGCAGCCTAATCCATACATACAGGCTGCTTTCAGAGCCTACAACGGTTTCCGGCTTAATCCGGTAGATATTGCCACTGCTCCGAAAGAATGGAAGGAATATAACCTGGTCATCCTGAATGGCATTACTCATATTGATGAGGCCCTGGGCAAATCGCTGAATGATGCCCTGCAACAGGGACAGAGCATTTGTATTTTCCCCGGCCGGACACCAAACCTGCAGGCAATGAATGACGGACTGAAGCAGGTTGGAGATCTGCACATTGACGGTATCGATACTTCAGTGCAAACAGCCAGTTCGCTGCAACAGGGAAGCGCATTGGTAAAGGATCTGTTCGAAAAAATACCGGACAATGTTCAACTTCCGGTTGCCAACTGGCATTATATCATTACTGCCGGACTCAGCGCTAACCAGCAATCCATACTCAGTTTCCGTAATGGCGACCCCCTGCTGGCAAGATATACGCCATCGCGCGGTCAATTGTACGTTTGTGCTACTTCTGCCGATCTGCAATCAGGGAATTTTCCGGGAAGCTATTTCTTTACTCCATTCCTTTATGAAATGGCTATGCAAAGCGGCGGCAGCAGTATTTATGCCATTACCGCGGGTTTACAGCAGCCGGTTTATCTGCCCCTCACCAATGCTACCGAACGCAACACCGTACATATTTATGGCAAGAATACCGACATAATACCTGCTCAGCGGGCTAATGGCGCAGGGCTGGATATATTTATAGACCAGGCAGTGCAGCAACCCGGATTCTATGGTCTTTGCCAGGCAGGAGGTGGAGATACCACACAAGTAGCTTTGAACCAGGATAAGCATGAATCGCAATTAGTATTCAGGGATATAAGCGCACTGAAAAGTGAGTGGAAAGGAGAAAATATTAAATGGCTGAACATTACTGATTCGGGCAGCATTTCGGATAGTGAAGATGGGCTGCCACCCTGGAAAATATGTGTATTTCTTGCCGTGGTTATGCTTGCCGCCGAAACATGGTTGCTGGCCAGACCCAAAGTGGTGGCTTAACTCATCTGTTATCCTCTATGCAATATATTTTTGCCTGGCAGGCACGGTTGGCAACGTCCTTTGCAGCTTCTTTGTGAGGGTAGTAGTAATCAGTATTTTTCAATGTATCCTTTAACCTGGCAAAGTCTTTTAAGCCACCTCTGAAATTCATATTGTAGGTTACAAGCATCAATAGCGTAAACAAAATGGCTACTGGCATGGCAACCTTTTTGTCCTTAAGTTTTATCATTGCGAGAATACATACCAATGCAATAAGCAGGTGCGGATATACCAGATACCTGCTGGGTATATAATCTCCCATACCCGATCTGAATACAGCGGCTACAGCCATAGATGCCAGTAAAAATCCGGCAAGGCAAACAAAAGGCAACGAATGCAGCGGCAATCTAAAACGCTTATCGAAAGGCAACACAACAACAAGCAATGCAATAACAATGATGCCGATACAGACAGATAAAGCATAATCGCCCAAATAAATATGGTTGCCCGCAAATCTGAAAAACCAACTGATCATTTTAGATACAGCAGCCTGACCATGTGGCTGATCAATATGCAGATAGTGCAAAAAATAAAGCGGAGAAAATACCAGGAAAACAATTGATGATATGAGGGGTTTTAATTTACCCGTACCTGCAGGCAACTGTATTGCTTCCAAAATAGTATAAACCATCAGGAAGCCTGAAGCAATGATACCATTTCCGCTGGAATAGGTGCATATAACCTGGCAAATAACAGCAACAAACAACCAGGCACGACCTTTAAGACTATAAAAATACATCGCAGCCATAAACAGAAATATTATGCCGTAATTCTGCATTGCAGCCATTGCAAAACCTGCATTCTCCCAATTATTGAGATCGAAAAGGCACAGGCCTGCTATAAAAGAAACAGGCAGCCAATAGCCTGGAAGGCTGCGCCTGATAAATGCCGTGAGCATAAAAAACAAAAGCAGCAACTGTACATTTCCTATAAAAATAAGATGCCTGAAATTGATATTACCGGCCAGTGCGTCATATAACACATAGACCATCCTCGATGAAAATATACGGTGCTCGCCCTGCTGCACAAAAAGCAGATAAAATTTATCCATTCCATGTGCGCCTTTGTATACACACAAAAAATTAAGAACAGCATCATAATCATCCTGCAAGGGAATGTTCAGTGCATATTTATTAACCACAAAAAAAGATACAACTGATGGTATAAGGATCAGTAAGTATTTAAGACCAATGATCAGCGGTTTGTTTTTTATTACCTGAAATTGATCCATTTATCAGCTTTTATGAATGTCGATATAAATACCTGCTATTTATGCCCCGGGTGAAGCCTAATTTTTATAATGCGGTAACCTGATCAGCCAGTTAGGATTTGGGTTAATCTCAATGCTATCCGTCTTTCCCTGATAATACTCACCAATTTGTTTACTCCAGTGTTTATCGGCATCCCTCATTCTCATGTATGGCAACTGAAATGAAAAGTAAATAATGTAAACAAGGGTTTGCAGCAATTTAATGGATTTATCTAAGGTCAATATAAACAACCACCCGATGCAGGTATAGGGAATGAGATAATGCCGCGGACTCATAAAAGCATGAATTCTTGAAGCATGGGGCCAGTACCCAAAAATAAACGCGCTGAAAAAGACCATCGGCACTATTACTAATAAATATTTCCTGGCCATAACCAGCTTGCGATAAATCAACAAAAGCAATGCAAAGAAACCAGCACTTACAAAAATTGCCAATACAAAACGGTTTCGAATAAAGAAAACATCGCTGACAGCATTGGTAAATACCCTTATCCAATGTAAATCTTCGGCCACTCCACCAATGTCGCGGCTTACATTAGGCATAACAAACTTCATATAGATGAACTGCACAAAACCACCGGCCAATATCATGGCATAAGGAAGCAATTTTTTAAATGTCATTGTCTTCCGTTCAAGAAAAACAATGAGCAAGACCATTGGTGAGAGTAATATGGAGAATGGACCAGTCAATGAAATTATCAGGATAATGAATGCTTTTACTGATTGATTACCATGTCTGTACCCTATAAGCAGATAGTTAACCAGGTACAATGCAGTTAGGAAAATAAGATTGCACATGTTCATATGAATTTCTGAACCTGTTGGAATCAGGAGGAACCATGTGGCATAGAGCACCTTATTCTTTAAATCCAGGTATACGGCACTTTTCCAAAGCTCAACAGCAATCCAGAAGGTGATGAGGAAGGTGGTGTAATTATAACATGCAGGAATGTATAAATAATTGACCTGGCATATACCGAATAATGCTGCAACAAACCGGGGCACCAGGTGCAAATAACCAGCATAAGGTATTATGATTGAATGAATGCCGGATTTTACATAGTCGCCAAAAAATACCACTCCATCTTCGGCATACAGTTGAGGATTTATAAATGCATCGGGCCGCCTGAGCAGCAAAATGACCAAAACGATCACAAAAATCAATCCGATATCTTTATATTTATTTATGTAAGTCTGCATTATTACTCAATCGTCTTTGTTCCCTTGTAAAGATATTAATTCCTCAAGGAAGTTGGGTAGATACTCAGGTACTGATATCATAAATACTCCTGCAAAAAGCAGAAGCAGAGTGGCCCGGGAGGTAAAAAGAACAAATCAAACTCCCATATATTAAATTATCCGCCTACTGTTTAACTTTACGTATCAAATTTTTACTTTGCACTCCCAATAGAACATCTCTGCATCCTTATGGTAACTTTTATAGCTCCGGCATATAATGAAACAGTAGAAACGTACATATTTATTGGTTCGCTACTCAGTCAGAAAAACCCGGACTGGAAAGCGATAATTTATCATAACGGACCAAATAAATGGCTAAAGTATTTTGTGCAGAGTTTTGCAGACAACCGGCTCATTTATAAAGAATCGGAGAGCAATACAGGCGCCTGGGGTACTTACAACAGGATAGATGCACTCGAAAACCATGTAGATACAGATTATGTAGTTCAATCATCGGTTCAGGATTACTGGCTTCCTAATGCAGTAAGCTCTATTATAGACCATAAGGGAAATGACTTTATTTACTGGAACTCCATAAATCATCTTGCCGGCTATGAAAATATGCTGGATTGCATACCGGTTATTGACCATATAGACTGGGGGAACTTTGCCATAAAAACCAACATTGCCCGAATGGTAGGTATCAATAAACCGCTTGAATTTACCGCCGATGGCTTGTTTGTTACTGATTGTATGAACTCAGGACTGATAAAATCGCAAGTTAAACTGAACCGGATACTTACCATTCATAACTGATTCCCGCATGGGTTATTTTGATTCAAATTCCTCCACCATGGTTATCAACATGGTGTGATTTTGTATTTCAGGAACAAGGAAAATATATCCTACATTTATGCATCTTTTTTTTCAATATCATTGAGTCATATGCTACGTATCCTGCTAAGCTGCCTGCTTTCTTTTTTCTTATGTAATACACTTTTTGCACAGTCGCCAAAGTGCGAATTCAGGGGAGCCTGGATAGCTTCGGTGGCTAATATTGACTGGCCCTCGAAGCCCGGCCTGCCATCCGAACAGCAGAAACAGGAATTCATTACCCTTCTCGACAATCTCAAAGCCCTGGGTACCAATGCTGTCATTGTACAGATAAGACCTGTATGCGATGCCCTTTACAGTTCGAAAATAGAACCATGGAGCCGTTACCTTACCGGTACACAGGGAGAGCCGCCTTCGCCCCTTTATGACCCAATGGTGTTTATGGTGGAAGAAGCGCATAAACGTAATATGGAGTTCCATGCGTGGTTCAATCCCTACCGCGCACTCATGGACAGTAAGAAAAACCCCAATTCCCCTTCGCATATCACCCGCGCTCACAAAGAGTGGATCATAAGCTATGGCGGTAAATCCTACCTTGATCCGGGCCAGCCTGAAGTTAGGGAATATGTAACCCGTATTATTACCGATGTGGTAAAAAGATATGATATTGATGCTGTGCATCTTGACGATTATTTCTATCCGTATCGTGAGGCCGGAAAAGTGTTTGCAGATAATAAAACCTTTGCCAAATATGGCAATGGCATGAACATAGAAGACTGGCGGCGCAATAATGTGAGTATATTCATCTCCGCGCTTAATACCAGTATCAAGCATATCAAGCCTTATGTGAAGCTGGGTATCAGTCCCTTTGGTATATGGCGAAACAAAAGCAAAGACCCGGAGGGATCTGACACCAAGGGCGGACAAACCAACTATGATGACCTCTATGCCGACGTGATGTTATGGATGCAGAAAGGATGGGTAGATTACCTTATGCCCCAACTGTACTGGGAACATAACCATAAGGCCGCTGCTTTTGAAGTACTGTTGCCCTGGTGGTATAATCACTGCTTCCAGCGGCATGTGTACTATGGTCTGGGGTTGTACCGCATGACTGATGCTCATAAAGGCCCCTGGGCCAATGTAAATGAATTGATGTGGCAACTTCGCGATATACGCGGAAAGTGCCCCAATTCGGGCTATTCTTTTTTCAGCGCTACTTCATTCGACAAAATAAAGGCGCCTATAAAAGACAGTATTAAGTATGGCTATAACAAATACCCGGCGCTGATACCACCAATGCCCTGGCTGGATAGCATAGCTCCTGCCGCACCGGTATTGAAACTGGAGACGGCTTCGCGAACTGCAACACTTAAATGGCAGATAAGTAATCCTCAGAAAGAGCCATTGCGCTATGTAGTGTACCGGTTTGTGAATAATGAAACAGTGAACCTGGATCGTAATGACAAAATAGTATCTATTCAGCAGGGACTCGAATTCACTGACCCTGATGCGAAAAAATACAAACAGTGTTCCTATGTAGTTACGGCTCTTGACCGTACTTGGAATGAAAGTAAGCCAAGTAATAAAGTTGAGATGAAATAGTTTTCGTGGAGAAACATTGCCTATGCATGTTTCACTTCATGCATCGTCTGGTATTTACAACTGCCCAAAGTTGTTTCAAAAAAGATGCACCCAAAAAACACCTTCTTATCCTTATGGCCGTTAAATAACGCCAAACAAAAACGCATTACTTTTATGCTTTAATAAATCAAATGTCTATGAGTAAAAAATTAATTAGTGTACTGGCAGCCGCCTCTGTTTTTGCATCC
Source organism: uncultured Bacteroidota bacterium (assembly GCA_903903635.1). Lineage (GTDB taxonomy): Bacteria > Bacteroidota > Bacteroidia > Chitinophagales > Chitinophagaceae > Nemorincola. The sequence goes on along the minus strand of CAIUZK010000062.1, from coordinate 14,480 downwards.
TGCACATCGCCGGCTCCCAAAGAATCAATAAGACAGGATATCCTGCTTACTGATATGGATACAACGGTAAGACCCAATGACGATTTTTTTGATTATGCAAACGGCGGGTGGATGAAGAAAAACCAGATACCTGCAGACGAAACTTCATTTGGAATTGGTGAACTGGTGCAGCGTGAACTTTATGTAAAGCTGCAGAAGATAAATGAAGATGCCATGAAAAGAGGCGACAAATCAGGTAATGGCCAGCAGATAGGCGATTTCTGGTATAGCGCCATGGATACTGTTGGCATTGAAAAAAATGGTCTGTCTCCCCTCAAAGAGGAAATGAGTATGATAGATGCCATGAAAACAAAAGAAAATGTGATGACCATGGCTGCACGGATGCATACTTATGGTACCAATGTTTTCTTTGATGAGGGTGTATCCCAGGATCCAAAACACAGCGATGTGCAGGCCTACTTTATGATGCAGGGAGGATTGGGAATGCCTAACAGGGATTACTATTTCAATACTGATGCCAGAACAGCTAAGATCCGTAACCAGTATCCGGTTTTCATTGCCTCTATTTTCAGGCTTATGGGTACCGACAGCGCCGGTGCAAACGTTAAGGCTGCAAACATTGTGAAGCTGGAGACAACACTGGCCAAATCATCCCGCAAACTGGAAGATATGCGTGATCCGTATGCTAACTACAATAAGTTTGCCATTTCTAATCTGCGTAGTATAAGCCCCGGCATAGATTGGCCGTCGGTGCTCAGCAAAATAGGTGTAAAATCGGTAGACAGCGTAATAGTTGGCCAGCCGGAATTTTACAAGGCGCTGGATGCGGCAATCAGCAATACTGACCTGCAAACGCTGAAAGATTATATGAACCTGCATCTGGTGGTAACTTTCGCATCTTATTTAAGTAAACCATTCTCAGAGGCCAGTTTTAATTTTTATTCAAAAGAGATTCGTGGTGCTGAGGTACAGCATCCTCGCTGGCGCCAGGCACTTGATGCGGAAGAAGGTGCAATAGGTGAAGAACTGGGCCAGCTATTTGTAAAGGAATATTTTACACCTGCTGCAAAAGCCCGGTACGACCAACTGGTAGAAAACGTGCGTAATGCCTACAAAGCCAGGATTGAAAAACTGGACTGGATGACCGATAGTACTAAACAAAAAGCTATTCATAAGCTCATGTCTATCCGCAAAAAAGTAGGGTATCCTGAAAAGTGGAAAGATTATTCTGCGCTGAAAATAGACCGTGGCCCATTTGTGCTCAATATGCTGAGGGCCAGCCAATGGCGTAACAACTATGAACTTAACAAACTGGGCAAGCCTGTGGACAGGAATGAATGGAATATGACCCCTCAGACCTACAATGCTTATTATAACGAGTCGAATAACGAAATCGTATTGCCGGCAGCAATGATGACAGTACCGGGTTTTAAGGATGCGGATTTAGATGATGCGCTTGTTTATGGCTATACGGCCGCTTCAACTGTCGGGCATGAAATTACGCATGGTTTCGATGACCAGGGCAGGAAGTTTGATGAGAACGGCAATTTGTGCAGTTGGTGGTCGCAGGTAGATACTGCGCAATTCATGAAACGTGCCAATGTTCTTGTACAGCAATTCAATAAAATGGTGCCACTCGACACTATGCATATCAATGGTAAAGCGACTCTTGGCGAGAACCTGGCCGACCTGGGTGGAATACTCATCGGACTTGATGCATTCAAACAAACAGAAGCCTTTAAAAAGGGGGAGAAGATAAGCGGACTTACACCACTTCAACGCTTTTTCCTTGGATATTCACTGGGTTGGTTGCTGGAGGCCCGCAAAGAAAGAATTGCCACACAACTGCTAACAGATGTACACTCACCTGCCAAAAACAGGGTAAACGGACCATTCCCAAATGTACCGGATTTTTATAATGCTTTCAATATAGAACCAGGAGACAAAATGTACCTGGCGGATAGCCTGCGGGTTCATCTTTGGTAAGGCATTTCTCTAAAAAAAAAGCAGGCACATAATTGTTACTATGTGCCTGCTTTTTTTTGTCTATCCACACGAGGATATGTCCCGGTAGAATTAATTCTTCATACATTTTACCAAGGCAGACTTACCATCGTTATCAGTAATGGTAACAATATATAAACCATCTGGCAAAGACTGCATATCGATTTGTTCATTTACATTTCCTCCTGAAATTGTAAAAGACCTGGTCATTACTACCCTTCCCAATTGGTCGGTTATGGTAGCAGTGGCATTTCCTTCTGCAAAATCTGTTCCGGCAATGTTAAGAATACCATGAACCGGGTTAGGGAATACCTTTACATTGTGAGAAATGGCCGGGTCCTGAATAAGTGATGGTTCAACCGATGGAGGACCATATACTATAAGTGAAATACTATTGCTTGTATCGGTATAACCAGTATTGCAATGTGGTGCATAAATTAGCAGGCATGTATAAACATCCCCATTTACAGGAGTTGAATTAGTATAAGTACTGGAAGTTGCACCAGCTACGTTGCTACCATTAATACGCCACTGATAAGAGATTTCATCGTTTCTAACCGAAGAATAGGCAGTAAATGTAACCGGTGTACCAGAAGGTACAGTAGTTGACCCTGCCAAAGTAATATTAAGAACCCCGGATGGAGGTGTGGACCTGATACGAAGGTTGTTGGCATCTACAATATGTAAATAACCATTTTTATCAAAAGCCAAACCAGCCGGACCCCATAATTTGGCAGACACAGCTGGTCCGCCATCACCACTAAAACCAGTAACACCGGTACCTGCCATAGTTGAGATAATCCCTGTAGTCAGGTCAATCTTTCTAATTTTATGATTCATATCTGATACGTAAATACCATTAACTCCATCAAAAGTGATTTTCGCAGGGCTGTTTAATCTGGCAGCAGTTGCAGTACCACCATCACCAGTTCCACCGGCAATACCAGTTCCTGCAATTGTAGTAATGATGCCTGTGGAGAGTACATACTTCCTGATAACATTATTACTGCCATCAACAATATAAAGATTACCTGAATTATCCAATGTTACATCCCTGGAATAGGAAATTCTAGCCGCCGAACCTGGCCCACCATCACCAGAATAGGCATTAGATCCAAGACCAACTATAGTACTTATTATACCTGTCGATCCATCAATTTTCCGGATCCTGAAATTGGTCCCATCAGCAATATAAACATTTCCGGATCCGTCAAGGCAAAGACCTAACGGGCCATTAAGCTGTGCTGCTGTTGCCGGGCCACCATCACCAGAATATCCAGCAGTTCCGGTTCCTGCTATTGTATTAATAATACCAGTAGAAGCATCCACTTTACAAATCCTGCTGCTGCCGGTACAAGTAATATATATATTACCAGCTTTATCTACAAAAAGACCGCCACCGCCTGTCATGTTCAACTGGGCTGCTGTTGCCGGGCCACCAGAACCCGACATACCTACTGTGCCATTTCCTGCCACTGTGGTGATAATTCCATTCACATCTATTTTCCTTACTACTCCATTGGGTAGACAAGTAATATATATATTTCCAATTGTATCTGTTGCAACACCCCGTGGACCAGATAATTTTGCCAAATAGGCCGGACCACCATCACCTGAATATCCGGATACTCCGGTTCCGGCAAATGTATTTATGAATCCAACTGCTGTTTCTACATCCATATTCTTAGTTACGTAGCTTGTACAAGAATAAACGTTGGTTACCGAATAGGAGATATTCACTGAACTTACCGATACACCTGTGACTACACCTGAAGTACTGTCTACAGTAGCAATACTGCTGCTTGAAGACCAAACACCACCAGCAGTTGCATCTGCCAGAGTAGTTGTATTTCCTACACAAACTCCGTTTGCACCTGTAATTGGTAAAACTACAGGATTAGGGTTTACAGTTGCTGTTGTTGTATTGGCACCAGTTGCAGCACATCCGTTGGCATCAGTAACTGACAGGGTATAAACACCGGTTGCTGCAGTTGTGGCTGAGGAAATCAAAGGACTGCTGATGGATGCGGTAAAGGAGTTTGGACCAGACCATGAATAATTCAATGATCCGGTTCCTCCGGTTACGGTGCTGTTCAACGATAAAGTATTGCCGGAACAAATTGGACCACTGTTGCCTATAGCCGAAATTACCGGAGAGGCAATTATTATGGTGGCAGTAGTATTACTTCCTGTTGCAATACACGAATGAGTATCGGTAACCGTTAATGTATAAGTACCGGCTGCAGCTGTAGTAGCACCTGATAATGAAGGATTATTCGAAGTTGAACTGAATGAATTCGGACCGCTCCATGAATAATTATAACTTCCGGAACCTCCACTAACAGTTGAAGAAAGATTTAAAGCAACTCCTGCGCAAATCGGGCCATTGTTTGAAATAGATGTGATTGCAGGAAGTGAATTAACCGTAACAGTTACAGAGGTTGTATTGATACAACCTGAAGAACTTGTTCCTGAAATAGTATATGTTGTGGTAGTTGCAGGTCCGGCGGTAACACTTGAACCTGTTGTAGCCGATAGGCCAGTAGATGGCAACCAGTTATAAGAAACACCTCCTGAAGCAGAAAGTACTGTATTCAAGCCATTACATATGGCAACACTACTACCTGCACTTATTACAGGTAATGGGTTGACACTTACAGTTACAGAAGCTGTGTTGCTGCAACCATTCAAATCAGTGCCTGTAACTGTATAGTTTGTTGTAGACACAGGATTTGCAAAAACGCCAACTCCAGTAGTGGCCGATAAACCTGTAGCTGGCGACCAGGAATAGCTGATGGCGCCGGAAGCAGATATCATAGGCGTAGAAGTTCCTGTACAAATTGGTAAAGCAGAACCAACACTAACTATGGGCAATGCATTAACGGTAACCGTAACTGTTGCCGTATTACTGCAACCTGAAGCATTGGTTCCGGTAACGGTATAAACTTTTGTTGAAGATGGACTAGCTGTTACACTTGCACCTGTGGTAGCGGATAAACCAGAAGCAGGAGACCATGTATAGGAAACACCACCTGTTGCGCTTAATAAAGTTGATGAGCCATTACAAATGGCGACACCTGAACCTACGCTGATAACAGGTAAAGCATTAACCGAAACAGTAACAGTAGCTGTGTTAATACAACCTGAAGAACTAAAACCAGTAGCGGTATATGTTGTTGTAGATGATGGATTGGCTGTAATACTTGCTCCTGTTACAGCCGATAAGCCTGTAGCAGGCGACCATGTATAGCTAACACCACCGGTAGCAGTTAAACCAGTTGATGAACCATTGCAGATAGCAACACTACTTCCCGCATTTATCACAGGCAATGGATTTACGGTAACAGTAACTGAAGCAGTATTGGCGCATCCATTTAAATCAGTTCCTGTTACGGTATAAGAAGTTGTAGCTAGCGGGCTGGCAATTACACCTGAACCTGTAGTGGCCGATAAGCCTGTAGCTGGTGACCATGAATAACTGATTGCTCCGGATGCGGAGATTAATGGGGTAGAAGTACCTGTACAAATTGGTAAAGCAGAACCTACACCAACTACCGGCAATGCATTTACCGTAACCGTTGCAGTAATTTCACAACCAGTGCTTAGTGTGTAGGTAATTGTTGCAGTACCTGCTGCTATTCCGGAAACAACGCCTGTGCCTGTTCCTATAGTAGCTACGAGTGTATTATTACTGCTCCAGGCTCCGCCACCGGCATCAGATAATGTGGTGGTACCGCCAATACATACATGCCTTGTTCCTGATATAGCCGATGGTAATGGATTAACCGTCATGGTAAAAGCATCAAAATCAATACCACAACCATTAACTGATATATAGGAAATATCAACCGTTCCTGAAGCAACACCAGTTACATTACCTGAAACATCTACTGTAGCTACAGCGGCATCGCTTGTGCTCCATGAACCGCTTGTGCTCCAATTGCTCAAAGAGGTAATAGAGCCAGCACATACTGAAGTAGCTCCTGTAATTGTGCCTGCATCAGGCAGCGGATTAACTGTTACTCCTGTAAAAGTATAGGCAGTTCCACAACTATTAGTATATGAGTATGAAATATTTGCAACGCCACCTGAATTACCGGTAACGTCTCCAAATGCATCAACAAGCGCAATAGAAATATCACTAGAACTCCATGAACCACCCGAAACACCATCGCTTAAAACAGATATAGTCCCATCACAGAAAATGGTAGTACCAGTAATAGTACCGGCATCCGGCAACGGATTTACAGTGATAGTAGTTGTAGTGATGCAACCGGTAGGCAAAGTATAAGTGATTGTGGGGGTTCCAACTGCAACCCCTGAAACGATACCGGAAGATGCTCCTACGGAAGCAAGCAACGCATTACTGCTAGACCATGTTCCGCCACCTGCATTAGTTAAATTAGTCGTTGCGCTGATACAAACTGAAGTTGTACCACTGATTGCTGAAGGCAATGGGTTTATGGTAACTACTTTAGTAATTAAACATCCTGTTGACAATGTATAAGTTATTGTAGCATTATTGGCCACCAAACCTGAGACAATGCCACTGGCAGAGCCAATGGTGGCAACAAACGGACTACTGCTAGTCCAGGTACCACCTCCTGAATTACTTAAAGTAGTTGTAGCACCCACGCAAACACTGGCTGTACCAGTAATGGCTGAAGGCAAAGGATTAATGGTTACTGGAGTTGTGGCAATACATCCCGTTGGCAGCGAATAAGTAATTGTTGCCGTACCTGCTGATGCACCTGTAACCAGTCCTGAAGCGCTGCCTACTGATGCAACTGCAGAACTACTGCTGCTCCAGGTTCCGCTTCCGGTTGCATCACTCAATGTTGAAGTTAAACCATTGCATATTACTGTAGATCCAGTAATTGATGCTGGTAATGGATTAACAGTGATACCTGAAGTTGTTAAACAACCGGTTGCAAGCGTATAGGTAATAGTAGTATTACCTGCAGATGCGCCTGTAACAACACCACCTGTACCTACAGAAGCGATACCAGAAGAGGCAGAACTCCATGTTCCACCACCAGTAGCATCAGTCAATGTAGTTGTAGCACTTAAGCACACCGTGCCTGAACCTGCAATAACGGCTGGCAAAGGATTGACTGTAAATGATTTTGTAGCAACCGGTACGCAACCGGTAGCATAAGTAATTGTAACTGTACCGGCTGCAACACCAGTAACTATGCCGGTAGATCCTACTGTAGCAGTAGCCGTATTACTACTACTCCATGTTCCATAAGGAGTCCCATCTGACAAAGATGATGAGAGACCAATACAAGCTCTGGCAGTACCACTAATGCTACCTGGATTCACGTTAACAGTTACAACAGCAGTAGAAGTACAACCACCTTGTGCATAAGATATTGTTGCAGTACCACTTGAATTGCCTGTTACGATTCCTGAGGATGAACCTATTGATGCAATACCGATGCTACTGCTTGACCAGATACCACCGGCAATGGCATTAGCGAGCGTAGTTGTTGAACCTGAGCAAACAGCGAGTGTACCTGTTATGGGTGAGTTGCCTACACTTACCGAAGCTGTTGCATCTGACCCGCAACCAGTAGAATAGGTTATTGTAACCGAGCCATTGGAAACACCGGTTACGACACCTGATGCCGAACCTACACTGGCCACACCAGAATTACTGCTGCTCCATGTTCCGTTTAATGTTGTATTTCCTAGTGAAATGGTTGAACCAGAGCATACTGCAGATAAACCTGTAATTGATGCAGGTGTTGTTAATACAGTTACTGTTGTGGTTGCAATGCAACCTGTCGGCAATGTATAGGTAATTGTAGCTGTACCTGCTGCTACGCCGAGAACAGTGCCAGATGCAGACCCTACTGAAGCTATCAGTGAATTGCTGCTGCTCCAGCTACCACCTGCAGTAACATTGCTTAACGTTGTATTTGCACCAATACAAACTGATGCAGTACCGGTAATGGCTGCCGGCAATGGATTTATAGTTACAGTCACACTACCCTCTGTACTCCAGCATCCGGCAGCAGATTGCGCCCTGAAATAATAAGTACCGGAAGCACTAACACTTTGTGATGCAGATGGAGTGGCCGTAGATGTACCGCCCGATGTTGTACCCTGATAATATATGGTACCGCTTCCGCCATTGGCAGCAGTAATTGTTGTGCTGCCACAAAAAGCGCCGCCGCCACTGGCAACTACTGTAGTTGGCAATGGGTTAACACTTACAGTTACACTCCCTTGTGTTCCCCAGCAACCTGCCGAAGACTGGGCATTAAAATAATAGGTTCCTGAAGTACTAACGCTTTGCGATACAGAAGGAGTAGCAGTTGATGTACCTCCTGAAGTTGTACCCTGATAGTATATTGTACCGCTTCCGCCATTGTCTGCTGTTATAGTTGTGCTGCCACAAAAAGTACCTGCACCACTTGCCGAAACAGTAGTGGGTAAAGCATTTACTGTTATTGCTGCGGCATTGCTACTTGCAACTGTACTACTGCAACCTCCAGAATTGGTAAGAGAAGTAACAGTTATTGTAGTTGCGCCTGAACTGGTTAAAATAGAAGATGGCACCGGTAATGAACCGCTAGTACCACTCATGGTCAAAGTATTGGTATACCCTGATCCTGTGTTGGCGCCAGACAGATTAAAATGTGCAGTAAAACTTCCAGAACCAAGTGATGTAGAATTTACAGTAAGTACAGACCCTGAGCCAATACAAGGAGAAGTAGCCGAAGTTCCGGAGTAATTAGTAACATTAGGTACAGCATTTACTGTCATTGTAGTAGTGGCCGATGTTGCTGTTGCAGTGGTAATACAACTGCTGCTAATTATTGAACAGGTAATTGCATCGCCGTTTGCAAATGAAGTGCTGGTATATGTACTGTTTGTTGCTCCACTAATGTTAACACCTCCTTTTTTCCACTGGTAGAGTGGGGTTCCTCCGTTGGTTGGTGAAGCTGTGAAAGTTACACTTGTACCAGCGCAAATTGCACCGGAAGGTGAAGCTGCTATACTAACAGAAGCAGTACCTGCAGATGGGGAGGTAGCTGTAAGGGTTGAAAAAGTAGTAGATGTGGATACACCGCTGATTGTTCCGGTAATTGAAGATGGCTTAATACTGCCAGATACTGAGGATGTGGTTAAAGGCTGTACCTGGAGTCCTGCGATATTTACAACGTCTTTAAGAGTTTTATTAGTTCCGTTTATTACAAATGTATATGCTGAAGATGATATTGAAGACTGAGTTACGCTGGTTACATTCCTTGCTGCCGTAAAGGATAGAGTAGGATTTACAGCGGAGTTAAACTGCCAGCCGGTAGGTGCTGCCAGCGTAATGGTTATTGACCAGGCACCAGTTACGTTTCCCATATTGGATGAAGAACCTTCTGTCAATTTCATTGTTCCAAGAGTTGTCCACCTTGCAGCAGGTCCTGTAACAGCATAATTTAAACAAACTGAAGCCGAAGCTCCAGTAACTGATACAGCTGCAAAACTTGTTTTGGAAGAAAAGAAAAACAAACTTAGGAGGACTGCAAAAATTATTTTTTTCATATTAAATGCTTTTTAACTGCTCAATCTTTAATCTGAATTTGGAATTAACGAATTATACTCAGATAAAATACTCTTATTGCAAATATTCATTTCATCATGGCAAATTTAATGCCAAAATTCTAAATCGCTAACTATTAATTATATACGCATTGTAAATAAATAATTTAGTTTTAGCTTGTGGAATGATTTTCCAATTTTTGGAATTTCACTTTTCAGAGCTTAATCTTATTGGTTGAAGGGTACTATTCCTTATTGGTACATTATCATGAATCATAGCCGACTAAATCAACAATTTCACAAAAATGTTCAGTAGGGTTTAGTTCTGGTTTGAGTCTGAATTGTAAAAGATGGCGGTTGAATAGATGGTGCAAAAGGGGTGCGGTAAGAAATGTAATAGATCTCCTAATTTGGTCTTAAATAACTATTTTCAGAACTGCATGCTAGCAATAATACCATAGCGTAATTTTTATTCCCTTCAAACATTAATAATCCACAACTAACATGTTGTAAGAAATGAATTTATAATCGTTAACAAATGTAATTTCACCGATTGTTATTTTTTGTTAACAATCCAACATTTACTTGTTAACATTTGACTATCAACTAACTATCTTTTCATGTATTACGCATTTTTGTTTCTTAATTGCAGATAAGATCAAGACAAGATTATATAAAATCATAGCGCTTTTCACTCATTACCTACACCCCTAAACCTTTATCATTTTAATAAGCATATCAAACAGCAATAAAGACTAAATTTGACGAACAAATACGCACAATGAATTTAAAGAAGCGGATACTGCTTTTTGTGTTTTCAATATTTCTGGGCGCAAATGGTTTTGCTCAGTCTGCACTGTTACAGGCACGGCAGTACCTTGCCGACAAGAATTATGAAAAAGCCTTCAATGCTTATTCTGAACTATATTCTGCTAATCCTGACTCCATTTATTATGAATATTATTCCAATCTGATGCTGGCTGGAAAATATAAGGAGGCAGAAAAAATTGTTGAAAAGCAATTCACTTTGCGCGACAACCCTTATCTGAATATTGACCTTGGAAGCGCCTTTTATATGCAGGGCAAATATGATAAGGCGTATGCCAGTTTTAATGCTCTGCTGAACAGAATAAATGGCGATGCCATGTTTACAGAACGAATGGCTAAAGCCTTTTCGGATGCCGGGCTGGAAGACTATGCGATTTTTGCTTTTGAAAAAACAGGAAGAATGCTGGGTGTTCCTTATTATTTCAATGGCCCCTTATCTAAGCTCTATGCAAAATGCGGCCATCTTGATAATGCTATTGATGCGCTGCTTACCACCATGCCTGGCTTGACTGTAAACGTTGACAATGTAAAAACCATATTGCTCGAACTGCTTGGCGATGATCCAGACAAATTAAGGCAGGCCCAGAAAGCCATATTGACAAAACTGAATGAACAACCTGAGAATGTATATTATACCGACCTGCTTACCTGGATCTTCACTCAGAAAAACGACTGGGACCAGGCGCTGATTCAGATAGAAGCACTGGATGAGCGTAATAAAGAAACCGGCAAGAGCCTTATGGACCTCGCCCGAACTGCTGGCAACGCAAAACAGTATGAAACCGCAGGCAAGGCTTATGATGATATTATTGCCAAAGGAAAGGATCAGCCTTATTACCTCCTTGCAAGGAGCGAGCAATTATGCAATGAATTAGCAGGCATCAGGAGCAACCCCGCCTTTACACAGGAACAGGTGCATAGTCTTGAGAAAAAATATGACAGCTTTCTTACCGAGTACCCCAAATACTACAGTATGAAAACAGCCTCTGAATATGCCATGCTTTTTGCCCAGTATGGTAATGATGTGCCGAAAGGCATTGAAATATTGAAAAAAGGCGTTGAAGAACCAGATACCCGCAGAAACATGATGGGTGTTTTTAAACTGCAGTTAGGTGATTACTATCTGCTTATCGGTCAGTTATGGGATGCATCGCTTACCTATAGCCAGGTTGATAAAGAATTCAAGCAGGATGTAACCGGTGAAGATGCCCGCTTCCGCAACGCAAAGCTGGCTTACTACCGGGGAGATTTTGATTGGGCACAAAGACAGTTGACCATATTGAAATCTGCCACATCGGAACTCATAGCCAATGATGCGCTTTACCTCTCTGTACTTATTACCGAAAATGTAGAAGACAGTAACCTTGTGCCCTTGCAGCGGTTTGCCTATGCAGGCCTGTTACTGGTTCAGAACAGGGATAAAGATGCTGAGGAGTTGCTGGATAGCATCAACAAAGCCTATCCAAAGCACTCCCTGAATGATGACATCTTAATGCTGCGGTCTGACATTGCATTAAAACATAAGGACTATGAAAAAGCGTTAGGCTACCTTAAGTCTATTACTGAGCAATATAAAACAGATGTACTTGCCGATGATGCTGTCTACAAGATGGCTGAGATTTATCATAATAACCTGAATAAAAAAGATCTGGCCAAGCAATATTATGAGCAACTGATCATAGATTATCCTGGAAGTACTTTTGTGCAGGCAGCCAGGAGGAAACTGTATGAACTGAATACAAATGCCACGCCTTAATTACTGCTGGTATGTTTGTTTAAAACAACATAAATGACCCTGAAAATATTCCCACTCTGTATTTTATTGTTGCTGCCTTTATTAATTTTGGGGCAGGAAAAGGAATTTACACTGAGTGGATCAATTTATATAAAAGATGGCCCTGTCAGCCAGTATTATGTAGTTTTCCGGGCAAATAACAATAACAACATTACCGGGTATTCATTGACCAAACAACCTGATGGATCAGAATTAAAGGCTTTGGTATCTGGTAAAATTGATCGTAAGCACCATAAACTGACATTCAAAGAGTCGAAAATGCCCCTATCTGTTGAGACGGATAATTGTATGTTTGATGTAGCGCTGTCTTATGTTATTAAAGATTCCGGTTACGCTTTTTCAGGTACATTCAAGGGGAAAAACAGCAATAATGATACCTGCGATGAAGGTGCTGTGAGCCTCATAGCTACAAAAGAAAACAGCAGGATATTTGAACCCCATAAACCGCCAGTACCAATAATAGAAACCAAGCCAATTGAACCCGCCACACCATCGGTAAATGAATTTGCAAAAATTACAGCCACAACCCAAACAGAATTTGACTGGCATTCAGATACCTGCATTATTGATATCTGGGACGGTGAAGTTGTGGATGGCGACATAATATCAATGGATATTGACGGGCAAATATTGCTAAGTTATTATGTGCTCACCGCCAGTAAAAAACAACTTAGGGTTCCATTAAAGAAACGCGCCAACACTATTCATATTACGGCCATAAATGAGGGTAAGGCGCCACCCAATACTTCGATGATATTGCTTACTGATGGCAAGAATCAGTATGGTGTTCTGTCTTGTATCAGGATTGGCGAAACATCGGAAATTATTATTAACAGGAAGTAGGTAACCCCCTGCCCCTCCCGTTGAAAAAACGGGACCTTGTTCCGGGGAGTTCGTTGGAATCAGATTTTCGACGTAGCAACTTTGATTGAGGGGTAGAATTGCACACTGCGCAAAAAATATTTTGTTGCACAATTTTTTATTGATAATCAAGCTATTAGCTATTGAGAATTGCGCATTTAGGGGTAGGGTGTGCAATTTTGTCTGAACCAGGATTTGCATGATTAAAAGATTATATGATTGGATTTAACAACACATATTTTTATTTTAAGAGCAACGCCTCTCGATGAATTTTGGGCTAGTTTAGGAATTGCACAGTGCGCAAAAAATATTTTGTTGCACGATTTTATATTGATAATCAATCTATTAGCTATTGAAAATTGCGCATTTAGGGGTAGGGTGTGCAATTTTGTGTGCAATGATTGATTAGTTGATTGGTTGATTGGTTGAAAAGTTGATTAGTTGAAAAGTGGAAGTCGAGCGGATGATTTGTCTCGGCTTGATTTGGGTTGCATATTGGAAGGAATTCTTTCATGATAGGATAAATTTATATTTATTGATAAAATTTAGCTCAAAGATAAATAGTATAATTGACAATTCCAAATAAAATGGATAATTTATTTTAATGGCGGTTAAGTGGAATGGAGTGAAAAAAAGGAATCCTTTTGTGAGCCAACCTGATTATGGAGTAATATCTTACCTGCGCGAGATTGTTGGTCAGAAAATAAGACTAACAACGGCGAAAAAAACTACTCCTTTACAAACCGCCCTACCTCACTGCCATTTATTTTTATAAAATAAATACCATTTGGTAATCCAGCCACATTTACCAGCACCGTTTCTGTATTATACTCATGGCTATAAACTTGCTGCCCTATAAGGTTTGTAATGGTGAGTTGAGTTATTTTATTGGGGGATGTAATGGTTAGTTCTGTGGTGGCGGGGTTGGGGTAGATGGCAATGTTATTCTGAGATGTTTGGATTTGATCTACTCCGAGCGGACACGTGATATGCGGAGTATATTTAGCCACGAAGATATTTTCACCTTCTGATGGATAATACAAGTGCATAGTATCATGGCCGATAACAAAAGGATCGGTATTTTCATAATCTCCACTCAGATAAATATTACCAAAGTTATCTCCTGTTATTGGTGCAATATCGTCTCCACCAGATTGCAGCACCTTGTGATCTAGTAAAATGCCATTATGATCATATTCAATCAAAAACATTGCGTCCCATGTGCCTGCTGGTGTGTCCAATACCGTAATGCTGTCAACCATGATAGTTGGAGTGTGATTTGCCAGAACACCACAATGATATCCCATTGATCCGGTTGCCCATATATTGTTGCAGGCATCGGTTGCAATACTATAAACGGCGCAGTTAGATTGCATAAATCTGGCCCAGTTGGCATTGCCGGCAGAATCGAATTGCGCAATGAACCCGGAGTGTTGAGCGACTGGAT
>CAIUZK010000061.1 GCA_903903635.1 uncultured Bacteroidota bacterium | reverse complement strand
TTAGTAAATTGAGAGGACATGCTCTTAGTACGAGAGGACCGGAGCGTATGTACCGCTGGTGTATCTGTTGTTCCGCCAGGGGCAGTGCAGAGTAGCTATGTACAGACAGGATAAGCGCTGAAAGCATCTAAGCGCGAAACCTTCCTCAAGATGAGTTTACTTTTAAGTGCCGTCGAAGACTACGACGTTGATAGGCTATAGGTGTAAAGGTGGTAACATCAAAGCCGAGTAGTACTAATTGCACGTAAGCTTTAATCTTTTTTACCCCAAACCCCTAAAGGGGCTTACTCTTCGAGAGTAACTCTGAAAGGCTTGGGTTAGTTACCTTATAATACTAAAAATAATTGCTTACCCAATATGTCTCGATATTTGTCTGGGTCTTGAGTACTTAGTGCATAGTAAATAGTAGATAGTCGTGATAAACTCCCGATTGTACTAAATACTAATTACTATCTACCAAAACCAATCAAACAGACGTACGACCTTATGGTGGTATTGCCGGCGGTGTTCACCTCTTCCCATTCCGAACAGAGAAGTTAAGCCCGCCATGGCCGATGGTACTGCACAACAATGCGGGAGAGTAGGTAGCTGCCATATTCTTTTAAAACGCCTTTCTAACTTACGTTAGGAGGGCGTTTTTGTATTCTTCCTTTCCGATGTTCGGGTTTTTGTATGTTTGAAGTCAATAAGGTTATGCAAAAAAACTGGTTTCTATTTTTCATCATTCCTGTCGTACTCCTAACCAGTTGTGCCACTTACCATATTTCCACCGAACATCTACTACAGCAATTTGCGGATGTGCGCCAAGAAGAAAAAAAAACCTATTTTTTCGCCGGGGGTAACCGTTTTTTTATTTTTTTTCCTACTATCGTGCATGGAAACAGTCTGCGAACAATTTCTGTATTGGACAAGAACCAGCAGGAATACCCCCTCCGTGTCACACAGACCACCAGCGTTCGGATTACCCGCGAAAACGGCAGAAAAGTAACCTTCTATTTCAATACATTATTGCTAAAAGACAGCACGATAACCGGAAGTAAAACACATTTCTTCAACGCACAAATAACTCCAATCCCCTTTACAGAGATTAAAAAGATAGAATTACAGAAGCACTAGGTAAATGAATTGCCGGCGGTGTTCACCTCTTCCCATACCGAACAGACCCTCCTACACTGAAGCTTCGGCGGGTGAAAGAAGTTTTGGAATCTGGCAAGCAAGTATTTGAATCAAGGCTTCTTAGCCAACCCAAAAATTGTATTTACAGCAGAATCAATAGAATCTCTCATTTTCTTCCTTAGGAATTTTATCAGTAACCATTATGCGCTCAAGTGAATATAATATAGTATTGACCCGCGGTATTCATGGCTACACTTGTGCGACACTGCAATTAGGTCCACCATATCTGTTTTTCAATTAACTTTGCTTTATAAGCAACAATCATGACTTACATAACTATTGATACAAAAACCAAACAGGCACAAAAGTTTGTAGAGTTAATTGAAACTTTACCATTTGCAAAAATTCTAAATGAGCCTGATGCTGCCACTAAGAAGGCTTTAACGATAAAGAGTGACGTCCCGGAGTGGCAAAAAGAGCAGGTTCGTAAAAGTGTCCGGGAGATTAAAGAGAATCCTTCAATATTAATTGAAGAGGACATAGTTTTTAGTATGCTCAAAAACGACTGATGGCTGCGCATAAACTTCGGTTTCATCCGCAATTTGTTCAAGGGCTGGAAACTGCAATTAACTTTTATAATGAGCAGTCAATAAAAGTCGGTGCAAAATTTAAATCGGCTACTAAAAAGCAATTGTAACTTATAAAAAAGAATCCTCATTCCAGGCCTGTTCGATATGATGATGTACGGTTTGCCTGTATCGAAAAATTCCCATATTCCATTCATTATTCAATAGATGCCGATCTCAATTGTGTTTTGGTTCACAGGATACTTTGTGATTACCAGGATCCAGACACAAACTGGAGTAAGCCTAAATAGAGCGTTGATCATCCCTGATTTTCTATTCCGACCCACCTACGCTGAAGCTTTCTGTGGGTGAAAGAAGTTAAGCCCCCCGCATTTCCGATAGCTATCGAAAGTTGATCCCATTGGCTAACGGGATACTGCACAATCCCGCAATCCCGATGTCTATCGGGAGGGACGGGAGTCCCGATGAAAAACCGGGATATAATGCGGTAGCTCTTGTTCTTGTATATCGCCCCTTCGAAAGTCGGGGCGTTTTTGTTTTTTGTATTAATCCCATTCCTGCTTTTTTTATTGTATCATATTTCTAACGGTTATTAATTTATTGACTGGTTCGTATGTATTCTTACGCTAGTGCTACTTGTCTAACCCCAATGATGGTAACTTTATATTGCAGCAGTATGTAGCAGATGAAGAAAATGTTAGCATAAAAATTTTGGATATAACCGGCAGGATAATTATGAATGAAAGCAGGCAATTCGTAAATTTGAAAAGCAAACTGAATATAAATAATAACCCGCCCGGATTGTATTTATTGGAAATAACGAATAGTAAGAACCAAAAATTCAGATTTAAATTTGTAATTAATAAATGAAGCGATGCATATTGATATTGTTATTCACCTGTGCTGGTATACCTATGCTAGCACAGGTGAATATTATTAAAACTATTGCTGGGTGTAGCAATATACCAGGCTATGGTGGAGATGGTGGAGCCGCAACTAATGCAAAACTGAATTATCCCTGTGCATTATGTTTGGATAAGGTGGGAAACCTTTTAATAGCTGACCCTGGGAACAATAGAATCAGAAAAATCTTTTTATCAAGTGGAATTATTACTACAATTGCAGGTAGAGATTCCAGTGGCTTTTGGGGTGACGGAGGCCAGGCTACAGATGCAATATTAAGGGTGCCGGTTGCAGTAGCCGTGGATTCTAGCGGGGATATATTTATTGGCGATGGTTTTAATAGGAGAATAAGGAAAATTTCAAACTCAACAGGTATTATTTCAACAATAGTAGGCAATGGTAGTATTGGTAATAATGGAGATGGGGGACCTGCTACAGCGGCAGAAATAAATGGTGTCTCAAACTTGTTTTTTGATAAATCAGGAAATTTGTATTTTACTGATATCCTAAATTATAATATTAGAAAAGTTACAACAGATGGGATAATTTCCACTATTGCAGGGACTGGAATGCCCGGTAATACCGGCGATGGAGGACAAGCAACCAATGCTACATTTTCAGAACCTAACTACCTGATTATTGATAATTTTGGAAATATAATTATCGCTGATGGAGGTGCTAATGTCATAAGAAGTATAAATTCAATAGGAATTATAACTACAATTGCCGGAAACGGCACGGCAGGATATTATGGAGATGGAGGACCTGCAATATATGCCCTATTAAATTACCCCTACGGTGCATACATAGATAAGTTAAATAATATATTTTTTGCGGAGTTTGGTAATGGTGTAATCAGAAAGATAGATGGGGCAACAGGCATAATAAGTACTGTAGTAGGATGCGGTGTGCAGGGATTTTCGGGTGATGGCGGCCCTGCAACCGCTGCTAAATTGGCACCGGATGGCCTTGCAATGGACGATAATGGGGTAATGTATATTGCCGATTATGGAAATAACCGCATACGGATGGTGTATAACGATAAGCTGGCTACAGAGGTGGTAATGAAGGAGGAAGGCTATACTGTCTACCCTAACCCTGCTACCAATGAAATAACGATTAAGAATGCTGAGGGGGGTGAGATGAAATTATTTAATTTACTTGGGCAGGAAGTATTGAGCCGCAAAATCAGTAGGGATAAAGAAGTAGTGAATATTCAATCGTTAATTTCGGGTACTTACATAATCCGGATGCAGGGAAAGGATAACGCCATACAAAATTCTTACCTGATAAAGGAATAGGAGTTTAATTTCCAATTTTTCAATTTCCAATTGGGTTGAGTGGGGTGCGCGAGTTTACCACCCCAGCCGTATTCGGGCTTCGCTCCTCATCCGGCATCCCGCTCCTAAAAACGGAACCACCTCCCCCTTCGGGTACTCCTCCTTGAAAAAAGGAGGAGAGTTGGGAGCTGTGTTACGTGGCCCATGTTGCGTGACTCGTGTTTTATGGGGAATAGCTTGATTTGGTACAAGCGTGCTATGGCCACTGAAGCCAAATAGTAGCTGTGGCCTCTGGACCCAAAGTTTAATTTCCAATGTGCTAATTTCCAATTGGGTGGCAGTAACAATTTGTATTGTGGGAATTTCCAATACCAATTGGGTGGGACCTCACCCCAGCCCTCTCCAAAGGCGAGGGTGAAGTAGAATGAGCTACCTGATGTGCCCGGGTGAGTCTTTCGAATTGAAAAAAAATGTAACCCCAACCCCTTATTTTAACCATTCTTTACATCCCTTGCTCCATAAAATTGCCTACTTTTAATAACATTTTTTGCACACTTTAACCCTATCTTATTAAAAATAAAAACATGCTTATTTGCCCGTCTGATTTCCATCGGTTATCCACCGATTGTGAGTTTCTTTTAAAATAAATGGACAATCGTTTTTCTAATTTAGCTGTCCCCCTTCGCAAAAATTTCAACGACAACTTTTAACAGTAAAAATATATTTAGTAATGACCGCCACGACAAAAAAGGGCCTCTGTTTCGACCGCCAGTATACCCGCGATGGAGTTAGCCCATACGACCAATTTGAGTACGATTACCGTACTTCAGTTATCCGTAATCCCAACGGGGAGAAAGTGTTTGAGATGACCAATGTAGAAGTACCGAAACATTGGTCGCAGATTGCAACTGATATACTTGCGCAGAAGTATTTCCGTAAAGCAGGCGTGCCTCAGCCAGATGGCAGCCTGGGCCGCGAAACTTCTATTAAGCAGGTAGCTCATCGCCTGGCGCATTGCTGGCGCACATGGGGTGAAGATTATGGCTACTTCGCCGATAAGAAGGATGCACAGATATTTTATGATGAGCTGGTGTTCAGCATCATGATGCAGAGCTGTGCGCCCAATTCGCCGCAATGGTTCAATACCGGGCTGTTCAGCAGCTATGGTATAGATGGTAAGGCTCAGGGCCATTATTATGTAGATCCTAAAACCGGTAAACTGGAGCGTTCGCTGAATGCATACCAGCGCCCTCAGCCACATGCCTGCTTCATATTGAGTGTGGATGACGACCTGGTGAACGAAGGCGGTATCATGGATCTGTGGGTGCGTGAGGCCCGTATCTTTAAATACGGATCGGGTGTGGGCACCAACTATTCTAATATAAGGGCGGAAGGCGAGAAGCTGAGCGGTGGCGGCACCTCAAGCGGATTGATGAGCTTTCTGAAAATAGGCGATCGCGCGGCGGGCGCTATCAAGAGCGGCGGTACTACCCGCAGGGCGGCCAAAATGGTTTGCCTTGACCTCGACCATCCAGAAGTGATCGACTTCATAGACTGGAAGGTAGAAGAAGAAAAGAAAGTAGCGGCCCTGATAGCTGCAGGTTATCCTTCGGACTATGAAGGGGAGGCTTACAAAACAGTTTCAGGCCAGAATTCAAATAACTCAGTGCGCGTTCCTAATTCATTCTTCCATGCTCTCGATAACAATGAGGATTGGAAAATGACTGCACGCAGCACCGGCAAAACAATGAAGACCATCCCTGCAAAAGAACTGTGGGAAAAAATATCTTACTCGGCATGGCGCTGCGCTGATCCGGGTACACAATACGATACTACCATCAACGAGTGGCACACATGCCCCGAGGGTGGCAAGATCAGGGCATCTAATCCTTGCAGTGAGTACATGTTCCTGGATAATACAGCTTGTAACCTCGCTTCGCTCAACCTTCGCCGCTTCTTCGATGAGGAAACAGGCAAGTTTGATGTACAGGGTTTTGAATACATGACCCGCCTGTGGACTGTGGTACTGGAAGTATCGGTACTTATGGCACAGTTCCCTTCGCCAGAAGTGGCACAGCTTAGCTACGATTACCGTACCCTCGGACTTGGTTATGCCAACCTGGGATCTATGCTCATGGTAAGCGGTATAGCTTACGACAGCGAAGAATCAAGGGCAATAGCAGGAGCAATTACAGCTATCATGAATGGTGTAGCTTACAGCACATCGGCCGAAATGGCTGCCGTACTCGGTACCTTCCCACGCTTCAAAGAAAACAAGGAGCATATGATGCGTGTAATGCGCAATCACCGTGCAGCCGCCTATGATGCTGCCGATGCTTTCGAAGGGCTGGAGATCAAGCCTGTAGGCATCAATGCCAAGTATTGTCCCGACTACCTGTTGCGTGCAGCTACCAAGGCATGGGATGATGCTGTGAAAATGGGTGAACTGTATGGCTACCGCAATGCACAGGCAACTGTTATCGCACCTACAGGAACTATTGGCCTGGTAATGGATTGCGATACTACCGGTGTAGAGCCTGATTTCGCACTCGTAAAATTCAAAAAACTTTCTGGTGGTGGTTATTTCAAGATCATCAATCAGAGTATACCTGCGGCACTTAAGAAACTGGGCTATACCCCTGCGCAACAGGATGCCATAGTGAAGTATGCCAAGGGCCATGGCACATTCTCCGGCGCGCCTTACATCAACCACCAGAGCCTGAGTGAGAAAGGCTTTATAGCTGATGAAATAAAGAAACTGGATAATTCGGTTGAAAGCGCATTCGAGATAGGTTTTGTATTCAATGTATACAACCTGGGCGAAGAGTGCCTGAAACGCCTGGGCTTTACCCCTGAGCAGTATTTCGCTCCCGACTTCAACCTGCTCGAATCACTGGGCTTTACAGATGATGAGATCGATGCAGCCAACGATTACGCCTGCGGTACCATGACGGTAGAAGGAGCGCCATTCCTGAAGAATGAGCACCTGTCTGTATTCGACTGCGCTAATAAATGTGGTAAGAAAGGCGAACGCTTTATTCATGCACATGGTCATATACGCATGATGGCAGCAGTGCAGCCATTTATTAGCGGCGCAATAAGCAAGACCATCAATCTGCCAAACGAAGCTAATGTAGAAGAAATAAAAGACTGCTACTACTTGAGCTGGCAGTTGGGCCTTAAAGCATGCGCCCTGTACCGCGACGGCAGCAAGCTTAGTCAGCCGCTGAGCAACAAGAGCGATAAGAAAGAAAAGAAAGAAGTAAAAGAAGAAGCTCCGGCACAGGAAATAAGCCATATCGTAGATATGAGCAAGCTTACCGTTACCGAACTGCTGGACGAAGTGAACAGGCGTGTACAGGACAGTCCTGATACCCAGCTGAAACGCGAACTGAGCCGTATAGTAGAGCGCAAGCAGCTACCTGCAAAACGCCG
Organism: uncultured Bacteroidota bacterium; assembly: GCA_903903635.1. Taxonomy (GTDB): domain Bacteria; phylum Bacteroidota; class Bacteroidia; order Chitinophagales; family Chitinophagaceae; genus Nemorincola. The sequence continues at coordinate 17,216 of CAIUZK010000061.1, read as the reverse complement.
TGGATATACCATTAAGGGCAAGGTAGGCGGACAGGCTATCTTCCTGCGCACAGGTGAGTATGGCGATGGTACGCTGGGCGAAATATTCATTGATATGGCCAAGGAAGGCGCTACCATGCGTAGCCTGCTCAACAGCTTTGCAATAGCAATCAGCGTGGGCCTGCAGTATGGTGTGCCGCTGGAAGAGTATGTAGATAAATTTGCCTTCAGCCGCTTCGAGCCATCAGGCCTGGTGGAGCATCCGAATATCAAGAATGCCACCTCTGTACTCGATTACATCTTCCGCCTGCTGGCATACGAATACCTCGACCGCGACGACCTGGTACACGTACCCGATCCGACAAGGCGCACCCACCAGCAGGAGATCGATGCCCTGCAGCAGGAACTGAGCCAGGTGCGCGTAACAGCCCCACAGCAGCAGCCGGCAGCTAAACCAAAGGCAGCAGCACTGGCGCCATCGGCAGTAGCAGCAGGCGCACAAAGCAACCTGGAACTGAAAAAACTCATGGGTACCAGCGCCGATGCACCGGCATGCAGACAGTGTGGCAACATTACCATGCGCAACGGTACCTGCTATATGTGCCCCAATTGCGGCACAACGACTGGTTGCAGTTAGTAGAATATCAAGTTAGTTGGTTATAAAATAAAAGCCACCGGAGCAATCTGGTGGCTTTTTGTGTGTAACATGTAAAAAACAAGTGAGCACATACAAAGAGTATTACACTTGTTACAGCCCGCAGGATGTCTTTTGCACTTTGGAATAACAACAGACGCTTCTAATTGTACTATAAACCGTTGTTCCGGGTTGAGCCGTATGCAAGAATACGCGCTTCCAGTTCTTCGTTATCCAATTCAAAGTGGGGATCAACTATGCTCATTACTTTGCTCCAGCAGTTTTCTGCCGCTTCCTGTTCTGAAAAATATTCACTCAATATACTGCCGAGGTGGCGAAGGGCTTGCATGTCTGTAGGGTCTGTGCGTACTATCTGTTCAAAATGTAGTCTAGCGCCGGCATAGTCATCAAAATGTATTTCCAGAAGCATGCCGAGGTTGAAGTGGTAGCCGGTTTCTGACGGGTCAGCAGCGACTGCATTTTCGTAGTGACATCTTGCAGCAGCATAATCGGCAAAATGATTTTTTAGGAGCAACCCGAGACTATTATGGAAGGCTCCATTTGCCGGTTCGACAGACAAGGCCTGTTCATACATCTGTTTTGCCAAATCATACTCACCAAACTGTTCGCATAAAAGGTCAGCGAAATTGGAGAATGTGATCGCATTCTTTGGAGCTATCGCAATTGCCCGTTCATAGTGAACTCTAGCCAGCGCATACTCGCAAAAGTCGTAATGCAAGATGTAAGCCAGGTTATTATGAGCCACAGCATTAAGCGGGTTTTCCCTCAGTGCATTTTCGAAACAGGCTCTTTTTTCGTCCAATGTGTCTTTTTCGTCAAAGTTAATATAACTTACTATTTTAAAAGGTGTTAAATATACTATCTGCCGATGACAGAATGCGCTGCAGCAGGAACTGAGCCAGGTGCGCGTAACAGCCCCACAGCAGCAGCCGGCAGCTAAACCAAAGGCAGCAGCACTGGCGCCATCGGCAGTAGCTGCAGGCGCTCAAAGTAACCTGGAACTGAAAAAACTCATGGGTACCAGCGCTGATGCACCGGCATGCAGGCAGTGTGGCAATATTACCATGCGCAACGGCACCTGCTATATGTGTCCCAATTGCGGCACAACCACTGGTTGCAGTTAGTAGAATATTAAGTTAGTTGGTTATAAAATAAAAGCCACCGGAGGGATCTGGTGGCTTTTTCAACTTTTGAAAATTATTTTTATTTTTTGAAAATAAATTGTATTTTTATAAAAAGAATAAACCGTTAATGGATGACGCTCACAAACTATATTTATGAGGATTATCTCAAAAAGGATTATCAATATATTTATTGATGAACATCCTGATGCTAAAGAATCATTAAATGACTGGTATCAGAAAACGAGTAATAGATTATGGACGAACTTTATTGACATAAAACACACCTTTAATAGTGTCGATTATGTAAAAAATGATCTGTACGTATTCAACATAAATGGGAATAAATACAGATTAGTGGCACGGATATTTTTTAAGCACCCAAAAGTATACATACGGTTTATTGGCACACATGCTGAATATGACAAACTTGATCTGAATATTTTATAAAAATGTAAAGCACGAATACGATATGAAAACTGTTCAAATTCACAAAATAAAGACTTCTGAGGAATATGAGAAGGTCATGATTGAAATTGATAAGCTCATGCGAAAAGGTGAGGCGAACTTAACGAATGAAGAACAGGAACACCTTGAAAAATTAGCCGTATCAGCAGAAGACTACGAAGACCTCCAGGGATGGACACCAATCCCCCGTACTCCTGAATTCGCAAAGGAAACTGACAGGGATAAAATAGCCGCTGTATTAGGTTATGAACCAGATTTATTAGGGCTGGTGGAGTTTAAAATGTACCAATTGAAAATGAACCAGAATGGCCTTGCAGAAAAGTTGAATATGCCTGCCTCTAAAATATCTCAGATACTGAACAAGAAGCGAGAACCAGATGTGCCTTTCCTGAAAGGGATTCATGAAAAATTAGGGATTGATGGGAATTATATTCTGGAGGCAGTATGATTGTTTTAAGCAATTTGCGAATGTGCAATCTCTTGAAATCATTATCAATTTCATCGGCAATATCTTTATTTGCCCATGAGTAGGAGAGGAAAATTTGGGGTTGAGTGTCTTGTGGCATGGTGGTGATTTGATCAAAATAAAGGTAAGACAATTTATTGCGTAAATTTGTATTATGGCCTCAAAAAAAATGCGTAAACCTTCTGATTATGTTGACACATTAAGCCACGAAGAAGGTGAAAAATTGCAGGATTATATTACTCAAAGCAGAAATGAATGGGAGAGAGATAACGAGAAGATTGAACCCACCAAAGACGAAATCCTGGCAGGGATAAAACAAGGATTTGAGGAGGTAAAACTGATAATAGACGGCAAGCTGAAAGGAATACCGATTCAGGATCTTCTGCACGAGTTATAAACTTGTTTTCTTTCCTAATAACTTTACCGTAAATAAGTATTATGTCTCGCAATTACCGTTGGTTGCTCCTTCTGCCTTTCCTGTTTATTGCCTGTAAAGACAGCAAGAAAAACACTTTGGAGGGCAGTGTATTCAGTAAGCCATGGTATAAGCGGTATACAGGCACTGTGGCCGGGCAACCGGTTGTGGTAAATCTGTTCTATTATAAATCAGAAGAAGTAAGCGAAGGGTTGGTAGCGGTAGGAGGGTACTACTATTATCCCGATAAAAGCGAGATCATTGCCCTGTCGGAAGATGATATTAACGACAATGAAATTCACTTCACTGAATTTGTAGAAACAGAACGTGATGAGGTAAGAAAAGGGCATCCTGAATGGTTCCTGCGCATTACCGACTCTGGCGCTACCGGCAGGTGGAAAAGCGCTGATGGCCGGAAAACAATGGAGATCGTTCTTTCTGAAAAATATGAAGAAGGTGCTTATCCATTCGATATTCTATCTGTACAGGATTCTGTTTTGTACGCTGAGAAGAAAAATGATATTGTGATGCTCACCGACCATAATATACTTATCCCTTCTCGCCTCATGAAGAATGAGGATGCTGAGTTTGTGGTAAAAGCCATATTGCATGAGATGGGTGGAGATACCCTTGGTGCTAAAACTATGAACGAATTCATCAGTGCTTCCAACAAAATCTACTTTGCTGATTTCAGGAAGACCATAGGTGAACTAGTGAAGAAAGGAGATACTGCCGATCTCTTCCACACCAATTGGGATATGACTATTAATAGTTCATGCGAATACAATGGTAAAGGATTTGTAGTGCTCGATTTCAGCATGTATAATTACAGCGGCGGAGCTGATGGCAATTATCAAAGCCACTATATCAATGTGGATATAACAGGACGAAAGGTGTGGCACCTGAATGATATAATTACTGTTGATACCACAAGGCTCTACGCGCTTTTCGATGCGGAAGCAAGGAAGTGCTTTGGCATTAAACCCACCAGTACCTTAAAGGATTATCTGATTTACGATGTAGTACCTCCTACCGATAACTTTGCCATATCAGATCGTGGCTTGACGTTTCATTACAACCCTCTCGAAATAGCCACCACGCCAGATGGTGATGTGGCGCTGTTCCTGTCTTATGCTAAACTGGGCGATTTGCTGAAGCCGGAATTTAAAACCAGGATGAAGTTGAATTGATGATCATAATGCCGTGAATGGCAATTATTGAATATGGCCTGTTCTGGTCAGGTATTCTTTGGTGGCAGCTTAAAGGTTAGGTTAATGATCGTTCCTTTATCCTTTCTCGAATCTACATAGATCTTGCCATTAAGCCTGCCTGCACGCACATTCATATTGTTGATGCCATTGCCTTTTTTCACTGTGTGCATATCAAATCCCTTGCCGTCATCTTTCAGCACCATTTGCAACACTCCCTTGCTTTTAAAATGTACATCCAGCCACACTTTTTTAGCCTCCGAATATTTCAGGGCATTGTTCAGCGCTTCCTTGAATATCATAATGAGGTTTCGGCTCATATCCATGGGCAGGCGGTAGTTGCGCCACTTATCATCGGTGCCTGTAAACGTGAAATCAACATCAGTATCCTGAAACAGGTCGGTACCCACATCCCTTATCCTGTGCAGGATCTCATACAGATTATCATTCGCCGGTTTCAGCGACCATAGTATATCACGGGTGCCGCCATAGAGCTGCGCGGTATTGTCTTCTATCTGTCCCAGGATCCTCTCGGTATCAGGGGTGAGTTTTATTTTGTTCTTCAGTACACTGGTGAGCACATTAATGCGGGTAAGCTTGTTGCCTATTTCATCATGAAAGTCTTCAGCAGTCCGAAGCCGTATTTTGGCCTGTTCCTCCGAGCGGAGTTTTGCCAGCAGTCGAAGCCTTCGCTGTTTCCTGCTGTTCACAATATATTGCAGCAATATTCCGGTTACTATACAGGCAATCAGCACCGCTATTCTGAACCAGCCGGTTTTCTGGAATGGGGTTATAATCTCAAAAGTATAAGTCAGCTCCGGATTTTTCTGACCATCAGCGCCCATGCATTCCACATGAAAGGTGTACTTGCCGGGAGGTAACGCCGAGTAGCTTACCGAATTTGTAGCTGTCCATTGCGACCATGGTGTTTCAAGGCCATCCATGCGGTAACGGTAAAGCACCTGCTGCGCCCCGCTTAACGATATGGCCTGGAAGGTAAACGCAATGTTGTTCTTCTTAAAAGGTAGCCGTAGATGGTAGGGTATACCATTCCAGTTATCAGTACTGTCATAGTAGCTATGGTCAATAATGCTTTCATCAGTAAGCTTCACCGATTGCATCACAATACTGGCCGGAGCTGAAGAAACCACTGAGGTATGAGGCTGGTAATGCAACGCCCCATTGGTTGTGCCAAACCATATGCTGCCATCAGCTAACTTCAATACTGCATTGATATTACTCTCCATGCCGGTTATGCCCTGAGCTTTACCATATACCGCAACCTGGGGCTCATCCTGATCACTTATCTTTATTCTGTGGATGCCAAAGCCTGTACCGGCCCAGATATTGCCTTCATTGTCTGCAATGACATTGTATACAAAATCCGATTTCAATCCATTGGTTTTATTGATCACCAGCATTTTGTGTGTATCAAGATGATACCTGATGAGCCCGTTGTCGCTGCTTCCCAACCACAACTGCCTGCCCGCTAGAATAAAACATTGCACCTTAGCTCCTTCTAAAGTTGCATTGGTCTTAAAATCGCTTACCTGTCCTGCTGTGTACAGACGCAGTCCGTTTTCAGTGGTAATTAAAATACTATCCTTACCTATCCAAAGAAATGATAGTACCGATTCGCTTTTTATGGGTACAGTTTTGAAACTATCATGTTCATAAAGCATAGCGCCATTTGCAAAACCTATCCATAGCCTTTGATCCGGGTCTTCATAGATCCGGTTAATAACATTGGATGGAATGCCCCGTTCAGGCGATTCATATTGCCGGAAGATCCCATTGCTAAAAGTCCATATTCCCCTTCCCCGTGTACCTATCCATAGTTTCCCTGTACGGGTATAATATAGTGAGGTAATAGCCGGTACCGGGCTTGATGGAAAAGATAATGGCGCCACCTTCCCCCTGCTGAAAATATATAGTCCCGCATCGTAAGTACCCAGAAAAAGAGAGTCATGCAGATTGCTTGTTATGGCAAACACCTGCGCGCTTGGCAAGCCCATTGTTTCATCCAGCCCTGTAAACTGTGTGCCAGAATACCGGAAAATTCCCTGGCCATCTGTTGCCAGCCATACATTGCCCTCGGCATCGGTCAGCGCATCAAAGAACCCGTTATCGCTCAGTCCGTTCCGCTTGTTGTAGGCCTGGTAGGCATTACCCAGCATTCTTATGGCTCCATTATTGGTTCCTAGCCAGATTGCATCGTTTTTATCTTGTGTTACCGATGTTATAACAGGTGGAGCTGACAGCGTTTCCAGGAAAATGGGGTTTATCTGTAGTTGGCCACCCACGATTTTATACAGCCCCATATTGGTTGCCACCCAAACTGTCCCATCCTTTGATCTGAAAATCCGGCTTACTACGGGCAATGGCTGTCCTTCTGGCGCACTGAATCTGGCTGTGTCGCATTTGTTCTTATAGCTATGATATACAGCGCTGTCCTTAGCTATCCATAAGCCATCTTTCTCTTTTAAAAAAGATGTAATAAACCCTTCAGCGCCTGCGGTCACATATTTATTGATCTTCCCGCTGGTAATAGTATATATTTCGCCTGCTACCCGCCACCAGGTAGTGTCATTCTGTATCTCTATTTGCTGTGTGCTGCTTATGGCATGTTTGTCTGATTGCAGCGGCCTTGAATAATGAATGAAAGACTTCCCGTTAAACACAGAAATCTCTGTAGTGCCGCCTATCCATATATTATCATCCTTGTCGGTGGCAATCGCCCTCACCGAATTGCTGTACATGCCATTGCGAATGGTATAATTGGTGAAATTCCTGCCATCATACTTCGAAAGGCCGCCAAGTGTGCCTATCCATAAATTGCCGGATTTGTCCTGTGTCAGGCAGGTAGCCTGCGATTGTATAAGCCCGTCATCTACATTCAGATTATGAAACGGATACCGCTGTGCATGCATATTCAATGCATAACACATACACACTGTAAGCATGGCAATGTACCTGATACATCCTGCGCAGCACAATCTATTTCCGGCATGCTTCATAATAACCCTGTGAAATTAATCTATAAACCGGTTATATGAAACCTGTTTCTTACCAATATTCCAATCATCTGAAAAATCACCTGTTATGGGGGTGAGATGCAATCGGAGTTTCCCGGGCAGGGGTAATGTCATTAACTTAAGGAAGTCCGTAGGATCTTCAATGTTTGTAGGACTTCAATGTTTGTAGCCGCCAGTTTCACTGGCGGGAAACAGACGTAAAGACCGACCCCGTAGTGGCGAATGTACTCTGGGAGATACCGAGGTTGCTTAAGTTAATGATATTGTGGGCAGGGGAGAATACCCATGGCTTTTCCATATAGCCGGTTTCGGTAAAAAAGATAAAGCCGCCCATACAGGCGGCTTTACACTTAATGATGTATTGATATTAACCTTTCTTGGTAGCTTCTGGTTTAGTCTCTTTGCTACCTTTAGCATCCTTATCTTTTTCACACTCATGCTTGCAATTTTTCTTATCCTTGCAGCATGCAGAATTCTTAGTGCATTTTTCGCTTTTTTTCTTGCAACAAGCTTTTTCCTGTGCAAAAGCACCACCAGACAGCATCACACAAGCTGCCAATAATAATGTTATTTTTTTCATTGTATACAATTTTAGAGATCAAAGATATAGATTAATTGCAAATTATAGGTCATCCCGGCGTATGGAAATAGTTAAATTTCAAAAATCCTCCGGGTTTTGGCTTTAATAATGTGCCAATACCGTAATTCCACCCTTCACTACATCGCCTATGTTTACGTTTATTTTTGTACCCAGCGGCAGAAAAACATCTACCCGCGAGCCGAAACTGATAAACCCAAACTCTTCATTTTGTTTCACGATATCATTCTCTTCCACATAAAATTTAATGCGCCGGGCCATAGCGCCGGCTATCTGCCGCATCAATATATCGCCTTTGTCGTTACCAATTACTATGCTGGTGCGCTCATTCTCGGTCGATGATTTGGGGTGCCATGCTACAAGATACTTGCCTTTATGGTATTTCATATACTTGATCACGCCGCTCACCGGATTACGGTTTACATGCACATTTACCGGCGACATAAACACCGATATCTGCAATCGGTTTGCTTTAAAATATTCAGGTTCATAGGTCTCTTCTATCACTACAACTTTGCCATCGGCAGGGCATATTATTTTCTCTTCTCCATGCACAAAATTCCTTGATGGCAATCTGAAAAATGCCACAATCCAGAACCAAACCAGGAAAAGCAGGAAAGTAATGATACCTGTTATCCAGAATAGTTCTTTCGGTATAAAATGATTGGCAGTCCATGAAATAGCTACCCATAATATTGTAGCCAGTATTATATATTTATACCCTTCGCGATGAATTGTCATTCCAAATTAATTGAGCGGTAAAGATAGTTAAAAAACAGGGGATGCATTTAAGGCTACCTCTTGTATTTTTTACCTGGGTTTCGGCTGTGGTGGTATATGGACACTATAATAACCAGGCCATTTTCCTCATCAATACTATAAACTATTGTATATGGATATTTTTTTAGCCCCAGCTCATAAAAATGTCCATATTCATTCCGCCATCTTTTGGGATGAGCTGTGATTAATGCTATAATATTATTGACATCTGAAATGAAATTATCGGCAGCTGGAAAACTCTTTTCCAGATACCAGTCCAAAGCGTTTTCGTAATCTTCCTGTGCCTCGGATAGAAATATGTATGAATAACGAATCACTTTCTGGTAGCGTCCATTTTTTTCATAATCCTGCGATTACTTTCCTCTGCCGAAACCGGAATAGAGGTGCCGTTTTTATATGCAGCATACCGGTCTTCAAATTCTTTTTTTAAATCATCATTATACTCTGGTGAAGTGGTTTCTATTTCTTCTTCCATCAGGGTATAAAGCGCTTTGATTTTCTTATCATCAGCAGTTTCCAAAAAACTATGTAATTTCTGTCTTATGGACGTTGTAGTCATAGCTATTACTTTATGTAAAAATAAGAAATTTATATACTAAAAAGCACTGTTATTTACTCACTTCTTAAAACCCGACCCAAATTACCTCATGAAGTAATTCACGTATAGAAAAGCAAACGGAGCGGCTATAAGCAATGAATCAAACCGGTCCAGCGCCCCGCCATGGCCGGGCATAATGGCTCCCGAGTCTTTCACATTGGCCATGCGCTTCAATTTGGATTCCAGCAGATCGCCGAAAGACCCGGCAACTGTAGCGCAAAGGGCAATCATCATCCAGTCGGTAAAACGATACCTGTTCGAAAAATATCCGTACACACCTGCGGCAACAATAGTGAGCAATGCCCCGCCAATGGTTCCTTCCCATGTCTTTTTAGGCGATATGGGCGATAAAGGATGCTTGCCAATAAACGAACCTACCAGGTAGGCCATTGTATCATTCGACCATATCATAAATATCAGGGCCATGGGCAAGACAAAATCCTGTACACGCAAATGAATGAGCAGAATAACAGGCACAGTGATGTACAGCAATCCTCCAAGCGACTGCAACAATGCGGTAAATGCTGATTTTTTACTCAAAACTGCGGCAAGTAGCAGCAGTACAGGTAAAATCGGGAATAACCGGCCAATTTTCCAGATCATATCATCTGTAGCCTGGTTAGGTTTCAGTGCAAAAAGAAAAATAAGGAGTGTACTCACAATATGCATGACCGTTTTAAGCCATTCAGGCCAGTAACCCGATGGGTCGATCTTTTCCATCAGTTTGAAATACTCATGCAGGCACAGGCAACTGATGAAGCAAAACAGGCCTATGAACGCCCACTCAGTCCACAGCAATCCACCAAGCATGATTGCCGCAAAAACAATTGCGCTGCCCGTGCGCTTAAGAAATACCGGAACGTTTAGTGCCATACAACTGCTGCTGATTTACATTTTATTTCTTCTATTCAATTATTCAATACTTCTAATCTTCAAATGGCCCTTCCGGTGGAAAGTCATCCGTCCAGTTATCGGCTAATGGTGTCTTATTTTTCCAAAGCAGATAAAATGAAATGCCAAAAACTACCGCTCCTGCTAGTACAAAATAAACAGGTACTGTGCTACTTTCAGCAAAAGCTTTTATAGTAGCATTGCTCTTCCCCAAATAAGATAATATTACCTGCGAACCATTAAAGAAAAAATGTCCCAGAATGCCGCACCAAAGTGAATGGGTCAGGTAGTATATCACCGCCAGCATTATGCCTGCAATAAAAATGGACAGGAAACCATAAATATTGGTATGCGCATAAGAGAATACGGCGGCTGTGAAAAGAACCGGAATTACCATGGTTCGCGTACGTTTTTTAACAAACCGCATCATTACTCCCCTGAAAAACAATTCCTCACCCAGTGCCGGCACAACTGCCAATATCACCAGTACCTTTATGAATGAAACAAAATCGGGCACATTCATGTAAGCGTTCATTATATGGTCATTTGCTGCCTGGCTCGCTTTTATTTTTGGGCCAAAGTTGATAAGACTGATAAGGCTTTCCAGGGCCTGAAGCAATGGAATTGCCCCTGCCATTATGCCAATTACCAGTAAAAACTGGATATTCCGGCCTGGTTTACGCAATCCAAGGTATTCCGGAGGATTGGGATGGGCAAGGTAAGCGAACAGCCATGCCGGTATAAGAAATATAAATAAACTCGATATTCCCTGCACGGTCAGCGATGTCTGGATCATCGAAACCGGGCTTAGCTCTGTTATGCCTGTTAACTGCGTTAAAGAATAAGTAGTGAACTTTGGCAGCAGCATCAAAAGCATGGTACTGCAAAACCCGATCATGGCAACTATCATCATAAGGAACAGAAAAAGTTGCATTCCCCATGGATACGACCTGAGATATTTCATTTTTAACTTAAATTAACTGCAAATGTAACGGATTCCGAAAAATTGGCTCAATAATTGATATTGTTTATACAGCAATCGTTTACTTTTTACAGGTATATGATAAGGAACGTTGTTATTTTATTTATTTTTGTAAGTTAATACCCCAAATTAGTGCATGGAAGAAATAGCTGCAGGCCCGCTGCTTAAACTAATTAATACGCCGGATGACCTCAAAAAGCTCGGGAAAAACCAGCTTCAGCAGGTTTGCGATGAGTTGCGTCAGTTTATTATTGATTGTGTGAGTGTGCATGGTGGCCATTTCGGCGCCAGCCTTGGTGTGGTGGAATTAACCGTGGCGCTGCATTATGTATTCAATACCCCTGATGATCAGTTGATATGGGACGTAGGCCATCAGGCCTATGGTCATAAAATACTGACCGGGCGCCGCAGTGTTTTCCATACCAACCGCAAATATGGCGGGATAAGCGGTTTCCCTAAACGTGCTGAAAGCATATACGACACTTTTGGGGTAGGGCACTCCTCTACTTCTATTTCTGCTGCCCTGGGCATGGCTATTGCATCCAAATACAAGGGTGAAGAACATCGCCGCCACATTGCGGTTATTGGCGATGGCGCCATGACAGCAGGTCTTCCTTTTGAAGCCCTCAACCATGCCGGTGTAAGCAATGCCAATGTGCTTATTTTACTCAACGATAACAACATGTCCATCGACCCTAATGTGGGTGGACTCAAAGAATACCTTACCGATATTACTACTTCGCATGCATACAATCGTTTCAGGGATGATGTGTGGAAATTGTTGGGCAAATTACCTACCAAGGATTTCCAGAGGTTGGCTTCAAAGGTTGAGGCAGGATTAAAAGGTGTGGTTTCAAAAAGCAGCAATTTGTTTGAGGCATTGGGCTTACGTTATTTCGGTCCTATTGATGGCCACAATATCCTGAAGCTCACCGAAACATTGAAAGGCCTGAATGATATTCCCGGTCCTAAGTTGCTGCACATAAAAACAGTTAAGGGCAAGGGATACGATCTGGCCGAAAAGGATCAGACCCTATGGCATGCCCCCGGTACTTTCGATAAGATAACAGGGAAGATCAATAAAAAAATATCGTCTGTTCCTGAGCCGCCTAAATACCAGGATGTATTTGGACATACCCTCGTTGAACTGGCAGAAAAGAACCCGCTGATAATGGGTATTACTCCTGCTATGCCTTCCGGATGTTCCATGAAGTTCATGATGGACCAGATGCCCGACCGTGCCATTGATGTGGGTATTGCCGAACAACATGCAGTAACGCTTAGTGCCGGTATGGCAACCAGGGGACTGAAGGTATTCTGCAACATCTACAGCAGTTTTATGCAGCGTGCCTACGACATGGTGATTCATGATGTGGCTATCCAGAAATTGCCGGTTATTTTTTGCCTCGACCGCGCAGGGCTTGTTGGCGACGACGGGCCTACCCATCATGGCGCTTATGATATTGCCTTTATGAGGTGCATACCCAACATGGTGGTAAGCGCCCCGATGAATGAAGCTGAACTGAGGAACTTAATGTATACTGCCCAGTTGCCCGAAACAGATGTGCCTGTAGTTATCAGGTATCCGCGCGGACAGGGAGTTATGCCCCAGTGGCGCACACCTTTTGAAAAAATAGAAATAGGTACAGGCCGGAAAATATGTGATGGTCAGGATATAGCCATTTTAACCATTGGCCACCCCGGTAATTTTGCGGTATCAGCCTGCAAGCAACTGGCTACCGACGATATTTATCCGGCCCACTACGATATGCGTTTTGTAAAGCCGATTGATGAACTCATGCTACACGAAATTGCCCGGCATTACAGCAAGATTATTACGGTTGAAGATGGTACCGTTGTTGGTGGATTTGGTAGCGCTGTACTGGAATTTATGGCAGCCAATAATTACACGCCAGAGGTTAAAATGCTCGGCATTCCCGACAGGTATATTGAACACGGAAAACCGGAGGAGTTGCACAGGGAATGTGGCTACGATGCCAAAGGAATCGCCGATGCAGTAAGGGAAATGGTTGGTGTAAAAAAAACATCAGTCAATCTGGTATAAGAGCTCCTTAATATAAATTCAGTATCAAAATCCCTGGCGTTATTCGGGGATTTTGATTTAATAACGGCTTACCTGATCAATTCGGATTCGAGAGTGTCGGGTCAGTTACAAAGGTGGTATCTGTCAGTGTCTTCAGAAAAGCAATGAGTTGCGTTTTTTGCAGGTCAGTAAGGTGCAGACCGTCTGTTTTAAAAGGCAATGCCATTATAGGATCCAGGTTGTTTACCTTATGCATGCCATGGTCGTAGAAGTCGATCACCTGCTGCAGCGTGGTAAAGCGGCCGTCGTGCATATAGTAGTTGCGCTGTGCCACATTTCTCAGGTTGGCAGTGCGGAATTTGCCCAGGTCATTAGTATTGCCGGTTACGTTAAAATAGCCTTTATCTGCGTCCTTGGTATACAGGCTGTCCAATCCGGTATTATGCATCTGGTTATCACTCATCACCGGGTTGCTATGGCAATGAAAGCAATCTCCTGTTTCGGTAAAGAATATCCGGTAGCCATAATATTCATCAGGGGTGAGCGAAACCAGTCCCTGCATATAAAGATCATACTTCGACTGCCTGGTTATTATTTTACGAACATACTGTGCCAGGGCATAGGCGATCTCTTTGCGTGTAATGTTATCTACCCTGAAGTACTTTTTGAAAAGGGGTTTGTATTTGGTGCTTGCATTTATTTTACTGAGGTCAGTGCCGAAAAAATCAGTCACCTCAAAAAGCATCAGGTCTTCCAGTGTTCCAGTTTTTGATCCATCCCACATAAAGTTCTTATACCATGCCAGGTTTTCGTGAGGTAGCACGGGCATTACGTTTTTGTATAGGGCAGGCGCCGAAAAACCATAATTCTGTATGTGGCATCCGGCACAGGCCCTGCCATCATTGGAGAGAATGGTATCGTAATACAGCATTCTGCCCAATTGGTATCGCTCTTTAGCAGGCATGTTGTCGGCAGGCAATTCAGGTGCCGGAAAGTGAGGTGGGTAAATTAGTGTGTCGGGGGTTAATGTGTACAAGGTATCGGTTGGTGGCACAATAGGATTGTCCGGTTTCTTTTTGCAGGCATGGGTCGATGCAATCAGGAATAATGCAAGCAGAAATAATATTGTTGTGTATTTAGGTTTCATAACCTTTGTTCTTTTCTCAATCAGTTAGTAAAAAATACATCGGCGCCATTCAGTGCCAGTTTGTGCATAAGTAGGGTATCGCCCATAGTAAATACGCCATCTGTATTAAAATTGTAATTGGCAGGATTCCTGAACCATTCATTTACATTCATTATCATGTTCAGCGTAGCATCACCCGTTGGTTTAATATTTATGCTGCAATGCATGCCTGCATTTACCTGGTATCCGTTTTGACCCAGGTGCATGGCGTAGCCGGCAAGCAGACCTGCGTTTTTGTAATGTCCCTCCAGTTTAAAGAAATGATACCCGCCACCCATAACATCAGGCCAGGCCATATCCATGTTGTCGAGCGTATTGGGCAGACCGTAGGAAACATTGAGTACAGAACTTACCCCAATAGTAAAGGCAACGGAGTCATAAATTCCGCTGGCCAATCCGGACGAAGGGGAAATATTAAAAGTAAAAGTGCCGCTATCTCGTCCATTGACCAACACTATTTCAGTGCCTGAATAGCAAAGCTGACTGTTTTTATAGATCCTGAAATCACTAAGGTAGTATTCCAGCTTTTCAATGCTGTATTGGTTGGCCGCCGCATTCGTAAAAACAGCAGTATCGAAAACAACAGGAGCGCCATCTACCTGGTGGGTAACAGCAACGACTATTTTTCCATGATTTATTAGAGTGCCCTGTGTTTTCTTTTTGCAACTGAATTGAAAAATGCAGCCGCATAACAGCAATAAAATGACCGGTGTTTTCACAAAAGATTGTTTCGTATAAAATTATATAGGTCTGGTTGTTGTTGGACTGACGATGGTCAGTGGGCGGGTAACCTTAAAGTTGAAAGGTTGATAAGTTGATAGGTTGATAGGTTGAATGGTTGAATGGTTGATAAGTTGAATGGTTGAATGGTTGATCAGTTGATAAGTTGAATGGTTGAATGGTTGATAAGTTGATAGGTTGGTGTTGAAAATATGAATCATTATTTGGCCCTCCTTGTTCGCGTTTGAAACGCGAATGCCCCGGTAGTGCGTTTGAAACGCACGAAATACTGATATACTCAACCAATCTCCTGTCAACAAATAGTCAGGCAATTAGCGCCCTGTTTATTCCGAAACACAGAAAATATTTTATATTTTTGGGAAGGAACGTTGACTTAATAGTTTATTTCGTTATGGTTCCTAAAGAAGATTATTAGTGATCCCGAACAATGGAGCAACAAAATATTATTATTTATAACTCGGCAGATGGTAAATCTACCGTTAACCTCCTGGCTAGAGACGGCATGGTTTGGATGAACCAGAACCAGCTTGCCGAACTTTTTGCCACCTCAGTGCCGAACATTAGTATGCACATATCTAACATACTGGAAGAGAAAGAGTTAGAGGTAAAGTCAGTTATTAAGGATTACTTAAGTACTGCCGATGATGGCAAAAATTATACCGTAACTTTTTACAGCCTTGACATGATTCTGGCCATTGGGTTCAGGGTCAGAAGCAAGCGGGGTACCCAATTCAGGCAATGGGCCAACCGCAACCTGAAAGAATACATGATCAAGGGCTTTGTTATGGATGATGAACGCCTGAAAAATCCTGATGGCAGGCCTGATTATTTCGATGAACTTTTAGCCCGCATCAGGGATATCACGGCTTCCGAAAAAAGGTTTTACCAGAAAGTGCGCGACCTTTTCGCCTTGAGCAGCGATTATGACGCAACCGATAAAGCCACCCAAATGTTTTTTGCTGAAACCCAAAACAAAATATTATTTGCCATTACCGGAAATACTGCCGCCGAAATCGTAGTAAGTCGTGCCGATGAAAAGCAGTCTAATATGGCCCTGACAAGCTGGAAAGGCAATATTGTAAGGAAGCAGGATATTTACATTGCTAAAAACTACCTTTCCCACGATGAACTTGACAGCCTCAACCGGTTTATTATGGTCTTTTTAGAAACAGCAGAACTGAGAGCCAAAAACAGGCAGGATCTAACTATGGATTTCTGGAGGGATAACATAGACCGCATAATTGAATTTAATGACAAAAAGCTGTTGCAAAACAAAGGGAATGTCAGCAACGATCAGATGGAGCAATATGTCGAATTGGTGTACAGGCAATATGATGCAGGAAGAAAAAAAACAGAAGCGCAAGCTGCAGATGATCAGGATTTAGAGGAACTAAAAGACATGGCAGATAAAATAAAAAAGGGAAAATAATCATGCACGAATAAAATTGTTTTCGTTCATATTTATATCCAGAATGCCCCGGCATTGCGTTTGTTATCCGCACGAAACATTTATATGCACAACTAGTCCTTTACAGCAATGGCCTTATTTCAAAGATACAAAACTGTTATAGCAATTCAAATCCTGTTAGATAACCTGAAAGGCTAAAATTTTAATAGCCCTGTGTGAAACTCAGGGTGATAATGTTTAACCATTAAGCAATTCATTGTAATTATACATTTGACAATATCACAAATTAGAATTGATAAAAAATGCCATAAAAAATAATAATTTCATCATCGATAGTTTTTATTATAAATATAGTATTTTACTGTTGAATTTTGAAATCATTCATTATCTATTTATGAAATTAGTCAATTTTATTATCGAAATACACGAATATATTTTCTATAGGGTATATTCTATTAGAAATATAAATATCATGTATATGCCACTACCACATGCTTATATGGTCTTAGCATTTATTGTAACCTTTGAATTAATTTTATAGGTATAGGCGTTTAGATCGCAATAATGTAGCTTTGCCTTATGGAGAGGCGAATTACCTTTGCAGGTGTGAATTCAATTATGTTCCACCAACGGTTTAAAAC
>CAIUZK010000060.1 GCA_903903635.1 uncultured Bacteroidota bacterium | reverse complement strand
TTAACTGCTATAGCTTTAGCGAAGGCATGTTTATTAAGTTGCCAGAGCCGCGAATAGCAAGCCTATTTAAAGATTTGGCAATGCAGAGAAAATGGAAAAGAACAGGTTAGAATGTATTAGTTATTTTTTAACAATGCCTAAGCTGGATAAAAATGCATTGCGTATCATAGAATGTGAATTTGATTTATACTGGGCAGGGAAAAAATGATTGATAATATTGTGCCTGGCATCACTTACGGGTGTTTGGTTTTTTGGCCAGGGTATTACATCAACTTTGATACCCTTGTCTCCTATGAGTCCCGAAGAAAAGCGGAGACTCGCAGGGGACGGTAATGTGTTAGTTGCGGAAAATTGCAGGGGACTGCAAAAAATGTCTGAATCAGAATTTTCAGGATTATGCACCTTCGCTGAAGAAGCTATGGCGCACAAAGTAGAATTAACAGAATTGTGTTGTTTTTGCATGGTTGCAGTTTTTTGCGGTGAATAATTGCAGGGTTTTGTATTGATAATCAATGTTTTAGGGTTTTGGAATTGCAGGGTGGTGCAAAAATGGTCTGAACTTGGATTTATGTAATTAAAGGATATGTGATTGAGTTGGTTGGTGGAAATTGCACACTGAAGTGCAAAAAAATAACTGCGCAAGTTTTTATTGATTTTCAATGGGTTAGAGTAGGTGGAAATTGACATTTACACAAGTATACTTTCTTGATTTTGTGCAAATTTTTATAAATTCAGGTTTATAAGTACTATAGTAGCTGCTTTTAACAGCTTTCACTTGATGAATTGAGATTATTTCTTCGCCATTAAGTACAGCAAAGTCTTCAAGGCTATCTAATTGCAGATTAAATTGAGATGGATTACTATCTTCTGTTAGTAATTTAATTGCATGAAATAGCGCTACTTTTCCCTGATAAATAAAACCACTCCAAGTAGAAATTGCAGTGTTAATATTCTTAATGTCTATTTTCGTCATTTTAATGTTGATAATTAAATTGATAATTAACCTAGTATCATTTGTATTAATTAATAACTAAAGATAGCATTTTTTGCCAATGACTATTGGGTTATATATCGAAGATTTGAAACAGAGTGCTTTTTTGCACGTTCTTAGATAAGATAATTGTGCCAAGTAGAACATTAATTATTTTATAAAATACGTATGTTGCCACGTTATGTTATTGGTGTTATATTTCCTGTTTTAAGGATTTAATTTGGAATGATGTGTGTAAGTTTAACACCACACTGGTATCCAGTGAGACATCCCATTCCTTCAAGAAATTCTTCGGGACCTGCGAAAAAAGGTAACCACAATCTCTGGTAGTTGAGCCGTAATAGTACCTATTCATGCATCCTTATACAATGAGGAGAGTGGAGGAGCGTATAGCGAGACTTGTGCTGCCTAGCTCATTGCCTGATGTGCGCGCGTGGAGACGGATTCAATCCGTCTCTACTGGATTGTGTGTTTGTGTTGCGTGGCACGTGTTTTGCCCAATAGGGAGATGTAGTACAAGCGTGCTATGGCCACTGGTGCTCAATAATAGCAATGGCCTTTGGACCCAAGAATAATCTTGTTTCGTTAACCCTCCCCCCAAACTTTGTATTCCCCCATTATAGGCGTAACTTCGCGCACCTTTATAAATATTTTTATTATAAAATGAGTTCGGTTGTAGAAAAGTTGGAGGCTATTAAGGCGCGGTTTGATGACCTGGGCGTTGCATTGACTAATCCGGAGGTTGTGAATGACAACAGGCGGTTTATGCAGATAAGTAAGGAATATCGTAAACTGGATAAAATAGTTGAGGTATATAAGGCTTACAGGACTTGCCTGGACAGCCTGGATTTTGCGCGGGAGGTGCTGGAAACGGAAAGCGATGAGGAACTGAGGGATATGGCCAAGGAGGATCTGGAAAAGCTGGAGGTGCAGAAGGTGGACATGGAGGAGGAAATCAGGAATCTGCTGATACCCAAGGACCCGCAGGATGAAAAGAATGCCATAATAGAAATAAGGGGCGGCACCGGTGGTGATGAGGCCAGTATTTTTGCGGGCGATCTGCTGCGCATGTATACCCGGTATTGTGAGCGCAAGGGCTGGAAGGTATCGCTGCTGAGCGAAACCGAGGGCACTGTGGGTGGCTATAAAGAGGTGCAGATAGAGGTGGTAGGCGAGGATGTGTACGGAACCCTGAAGTTTGAAAGCGGGGTACACCGCGTGCAGCGCGTGCCGGCCACAGAGGCCAGCGGAAGGGTGCATACATCGGCCGCTACTGTGGCTGTGATGCCTGAGGCGGAAGAAATAGATTTTGAACTAAAGGAAAGCGATCTGAAAATGGAAACTGCCCGAAGCGGCGGCGCCGGCGGACAGAATGTGAACAAGGTGGAAACCAAGGTGATACTAACCCACGTACCTACGGGAACTGTGATAACCTGCCAGACGGAAAGAAGTCAACTAGGCAACAGGGATAAGGCTACGAGCATGATGCGTTCGCGGCTGTATGAGGAGCAGGTAAGAAAGCAGGAGGATGAAATATCGAGAAGAAGAAAGAGCCTTGTGAGCACTGGGGATAGGTCGGCGAAGGTGCGGACCTATAACTATCCACAGGGCAGGGTGACGGACCACAGGATAAATATGACGATATACAGCCTGGACGATTTTATGAACGGGAATATTCAGGAAATGGCTGAGGCGCTACAGTTTGCAGAGAATGCGGAGAAGATGCAGGCGGGGGAAACGGTGATATAGAATGGAGTGGCCTCACCCCGGCCCTCTCCGGGGGAGAGGGTGAAGTAGAATGAGTAGAGTGAGATTAAAGTAGATAGTAGATAGTAGATAGTAGATAGAAGATAGTCGCGAGAGGCCTCACCCCGGCCCTCTCCGGGGGAGAGGGTGAAGTAGAATGAGTAGAGTGAGATTATAGTAGATAGTAGATAGTAGATAGTAGATAGTTGATAGTTGATAGTAGATAGTTGAAAGTCTTTAGTAGAAAGTCGCGAGTGGGGGGATATTTAGTAGAAAATAGAGAGTAGAAAGTAGAAGGTTGAGATTGGGGGGGGAGTGATTTTTGAAAGAGATGAAAAGTTAAAAAAAGAGGGGCAAATAAGATATCGGTAATCCTAATAATGTTACATTACGTTTATGATGTGAGGATTTATTAGGCGCTGTGTATTAAAATTCATAAGTTTAAACTTTAAATAAACAAAAAGCAGATGGCCACTTCGGGTTTTAGTCTTCCAGATGTAGTACAAAGCATAAGGAAGCACAGGGGCATAATAATGACGATAACGGTAGTTTCTGCTATAGCAGGGGCTATATTTTATCTGGCGGGTCCCAAGAGGTATGAGGCGAAAACGGAGTTTGTATTGAGGAATCCATTGTATGGCGACCGCAACAACCTTTATAACTATGATACCAAATTCATAGACTATTTTGCCAATGAGGATGATATAGACAGGCTGATACTGATGTCGGAAGCTGAAATAGTGCAGAGCAAGGTGATCAGGAATCTGAACCTGGCACAGGCTTATGGCATAGATGTATCGACCAGGAAGGGCGAGCAGCAACTGGAACGCAAATTCGCCAAGAGCTACAACATAACCCGCACTGAGTATAAAGACCTGGTGCTGTCGTATGTGGATGTAGACCCGGAGCGGGCTGCCACAGTAGCCAACGAATGTGTGAAAGTGCTGGAAACTACTTTCAGCGACTACTATAAGGATATGCGTCGCGGGATGTATGAGTCGATAGTAGAAAAGATACATGATGAAGATAGCCTGATCAATATGCTGACCGACTCCCTGTCTACTCTGCGGGAGCAGTATGGTATTTATGACATCATCAGTCCATCGAGGAATAACCTGATGCTGGGCACGATGAAGGAAAACGGGAAAAAGAATTTTGGTAAGGGTGTGGAGCTTGTGCAGAATGTGGAATCGATGAAGGATGAACTGGTGGCCAACAGGGCAAAGCAAATGACACTGGTGAACCAATACAAAACAGGTATAAGGACAGACCAGATGCCTATGATAAAGGTGGTGACCGTGGCTAAAAATCCGGTAAGTCCGAAAGGGATTGGTGGGTTGTATACCTTGCTGGCCAGTGCATTTCTGGGATTCTTTTTCAGTACTGTGCTGCTGTTGCTGGTAGATAATTCGGTAGTAAGAAAGGATGATTAAGTAAAGCTTGCAGATAACGGGCATTGAAATGAGCAGACATTAAATCTTTTTTTTAGATTTACATTAAATCCTTAGTTTAAACTAATAAATTTGAAAATGACGGCACCCTCTTATAACCTGGTAGAAGTTATCAGGGTTATTCAAAAACAAAGACGCTTTATAATAATCATGACTGTGCTGGCCATTGCATTAGGCGGATTGTTTGTGGTGGTTAAGAAGAAAAAATATAAGGCTGAGGCACGATTTTTTGTAAATAACCCATTATATGGCGACCGTAACACACTTTTCAGGACATCGGAACAGCGGTATGTAGATTATTTTGGTGGGGACGATGACCTGGACAAAATAACGGCACTCGGCGCATCGGATACTGTGAAAGACCGGATTATCAGGAATTGCGATTTTGATAAGATATATAAGTTTGGCGACATGAATAATGATACCGCCCATGCTATGTATATGGCGACTTTTGACAAGAACTTTAATCTGAAGCGTACGGAGTATAAGGATATTGTGGTGACGTATATAGCCTATGACCCCAAAACTGCCGCAGGGGTGGCCAATATGTCGGTGCAGGTGCTGGAGGAGACCTTCAGGCATTATTACACATCGATGAAGGAAGGGATGGCAAAGTCGATAGGGGATAAGGTGAAACAAATGGACAGCGCTATCAACACGCTTACCGATACATTATCGAACCTGAGAGACAAATATGGAGTGTATGGCATCATTAGTCCGACGAGGCAGAATGTGCAGGGGGGCGAGATAAAGGGCGGCGGAAAAGGATTTGGCCGGGGCATTGAAGAGATACAGAATATAGAATCTATAAAGGACCAACTGGTAAATGACCGGGCGCATTATATTTCGCTGATGAATGAATATGCTACAGCCTCGGGGCAATCGATGGATTACCTGAAGATGATAACCAGGGCTACACCACCAACATCGGCAACCGGACCAGCCTTGAGAATGGTGTTAATAGTAGCAGGAGGTCTTGGCTTATTTTTCAGTGTGATCTTTGTGCTGATGACAGACTATTTCAAAAAGTTAAAAGAAATGCTTAAATGATTCCAGGAGTATTAAAAAACAACTGGTTCAACATTGCTTCTTTTTCGTTGTTGTTTGCCAGTATAATTGCATTTGTGCTTTCGGGAGAATACTATTTCCTGCTGGTACCGATAGTGTATTTGTATTTTGTGCTGATAGGGGTGAACTGGCAGGTAGCATACTGGATATTCCTGTGTATGATACCGGCATCGGTGCAGATCAATTTTTCGGGGGATACGATGGCTATAACGCTGCCGGATGAGCCGATAATGTGGATATTCCTGTTATTGTTCACGCTTGTTTTTGCCCGGAATCCATCTACACTGCCCAAGTGGTGGTGGGAGGATAAACTGGTATTTGTGGTGGCGCTGCAGTTTATCTGGACGATAGTGGCCGTTATCTTCTCCAAAATGCTATTCTTCTCGGTGAAATTCCTGCTGGTGAAGAGCTGGCTGCTGGTATGCTTCTTTGTGCTGCCACTTTGGATCTTCAGGGAGAAAAAGGATTTTGTAAGGGGCTTTCTGGTGATGCTGATACCCATGCTGATCACCATTATTGTGATACTGATACACCATGCCATGCTGGGTTTCAAGTTTGACAAGGTGCAGAAATCGATGAGCGGATTGTATTATAACCACGTAGATTATTCTACGGTAATATCGATGTTCTTCCCGTTGCTGCTGATAGCCTGGCCGCTGACAAGGGGTAAGGGAATAATAGTACGGATTGTGCTGCTGATCGTGATACTGATATTCATGGCGGGTATAACGTTCTCGTTTGCGCGTGCCGCGGTGGTGGGTATAGTATTCGCGATAGTGGTGGGTCTTGCCATGAGGGCAAAACTGGTGAACTTTATCATGCCTGCGTTTTACGGGCTTATCATACTGCTGATATGCTACATGGTTCCCAATAATAAGTATATTGAGTTCAGGCCTGATTATAACAAAACCTTCATGCATAAGAACTTTACCGACCACCTTATCGCCACTATTAAAGGCAAGGATATGTCGTCGATGGAGCGGTTGTACAGGTGGGTGGCGGCTATAAGAATGAGTAATGACCGGCCGATAACCGGTTATGGCCCGCGTACTTTTTACTACTATTACAAGCCCTATGCGGTAACCTCATTCCAGACTTATGTGAGCAGGAATAAGGAGCACAGTACTACCCACAATTACTTCCTGTATATGCTTGTGGAGCAGGGGTGGCCTGCCATGATATTGTATGCGGTACTGATGGCGATGATATTTGCCAAGGCGCAGAAGATATACCATCGGTTTAAAGACCGGTTTTACAGGATATGCACTATAGGGCTGGCCATGGTTGTGGCCGTGGGATTTATCAATAATTTCTTCTCAGAGCTGATAGAGAACCATAAGGTGGCAGCATTGTTCTACATACCGCTGGCACTGCTTGTGATTTTGGATAAGAAGAGTAAGGAGGAGGAGCAATCGATTAAGCTGGTGTAGGGGAGTGGCAAGTTGAAATTACATCAGTTATAATGTAGTTTGCAGGCAATGACCTGAATATAATCGTCGGCTACTCTGTAAACAAGCCTGTGTTAATCGTTAATTCTACGGCTCCAGTAACCTTTCAGCTCATGTTTTAGTGGTTCTGGCTTGCCTGTACCTTCAAACGGTGTTCGAACATTTTCTTTCAATAATTTATTGATTCTGTCACAAATAGGTTTATCCGTTTTTTGCCAATCAGTATATTGCTCAAAAGCTATGGGAGTAAAACGAATATCTCTCATTATTCGGTAATTGTGAGGGAAACAGACGCTCCGTTTTTATCCTGGGATATAGACTTATGCAACATGGTTTTATTAGCCACATCAGATAATAGAAATGCAGTTTCATCCATTTCTTCTTCAACGGTAATGACTATGGGTTTGCCTTTAAAAGCCGCTTTGATGGATTTTAACAGGTCATCATTGATATCTACAGCAGAATTATAATGATATGTTGTGTACATGATAAAATGTTTCAGGTTTTCGAGAATACAAATTTAAGTAATTTGTGGCCTTAATTATAAGTTTTTTTCCTGTTCATTATAATTTCAGCGGCTGGAAATTATTGAGCTGATTTTTTTTTGCCAATCATACTTGTACGCTTTCACATCCTGAGCAACGGTGTAAAGTTGAAATTTTATTCTCCTGTGAAGCCCCTTCAGGGGTTTGGGGTAAAGTACTTTAGTTCATCCATCAGGTCCAGATAGGGGTATTTATTCATCAGGGCCTGGGTTTTTGCGGCATAGGTTTCCAGGAATTTTTTGTGCGCATCGGTATCAGGGAAGCGGGAGCGATGTGAGCGGGCGGTGAGGATGTCCTGCACCTGCTGCATAATGTCGTATAATGTCGGAGCGATACAGGATTTTACAAACTGCTTCCAGACATAGGATGTACCCATGTAGTTGGGGTGCACCATGTCTACATCGTAAAAGCGATAGTCGCGGAGGATGTCGATAACCAATTCGTAGGCGGGGAAGTAATGTGCTTGTTGATGAGTGGCACATAATGCGTGTACAGCCTCTATAAGCCTGGCCTTGCTCCTGTTATTGTCGACAACGCCATCGCGGATATGACGGACAGGGCTAATGGTAAATAGCACATTGGCGGAGGGATTTACCTCGTGTAGCTTATTCAGGGTATTGTTCAGGGCATTTTGTATTTCTTCTATGGAAAGCAGCCTTTTTTCAAACCATTGAGCAGGAGCGCGATGGTTATTGGCCACGGGTTTCCCTGTCTCTTTAAGGTAGTACTGGAATGCAGAGCCCAGGGTGATGATGACCCAGTCGGCTTGCTTAATGAATGCGGCAGATTGCGACTGAGATTCGTTAATGGTATTCAATGCCGCAGAGGCATCGGTATTGGAGAAACGGGTGTGATGATCCCAACTGTTGTAAAGTTCGTTGAGGTAAAAAAGATCGGCGGTTGTGTAAAGTTTGCCATCGAGGTAACTGTCCAGGCTGCTTGCTACACTCAGGGGATTGAACAGGATGCCATGAGGATTTGAGTGAACCTTAAATTTGTGCATTTGCAGCCGGTCGGAGATATGCTCGGTGAAGCAGGAACCGATGAGCAAAATGCTATCGGTATAAGCGATGGGGCGGGGCAGAGGAGGTATATCGAGCGTAAGTGAGAACTGCATGCAGGCTTAAAATTTGTGCTAAATTAATCAATGTAAAGGGGAAACTTTTTATCATTTAATTATAAGGATAAGGATATAATTTTAAGATGCATACGGAGATGCGGTATGTGATATAGTTTAATGATTGTTCGGGATTAGCCTTTATTATTATAAAAAAATCGTCATTAACTCTATCTTTAGAGGTACAAAAAGAGTTTCCATGCTTAATTCCTTATTTGGATTCATGAATGCCATCCGTCCATTGAGTGATGAGCTTAAGGAGGTATTGACGGAAAATCTTGAGATCATAGAAGTGCCCAAGCGGACATTGCTGCTCAAGGACGGGCAAACCTGTGATCATATACATGTGGTAATAAAGGGACTATTGCGTATGTATTATATCAAGGATGGGGAGGAGGTTTGTTCCCGGTTTATGGAAGAGACGCGAATGGCAATGGCTGTGGGCAGTTTTTATACCCGTAAGCCGGGCTATGAGTATATAGAAACACTGGAGCCCTGTGTGCTTGCAAGGATCCATTATGACCGCCTGCAGGCAATATATAAAGAGCATGATGAGTTCAATTATATTGCCAGGGCAATAACAGAAGTTTATTTCATAAGGAGCGAGGAGCGCCTGTTTCTGCTGCGGAGGCAGAGCGCTGAAGAAAGATATTTATACCTGCGTGCGCATCACCCGGAACTATTGCTACGAGTGCCATTAACCTATATTGCTTCGTATCTCGGAATATCGCTGGAGACACTGAGCAGGATAAGGAAAAAACTGAGCGTGAAGAGCGCGGAATAGTTATCGCAATCTTTTACCTTAGGTCTACTACTTCGGTACCTGCATGGGCTTTTGCATCCCATACAAAGTAGGTATCCGGTATGTTGGTATCAGATACGAGATTGTTGATGGAATACTGAATTTTATTGCCGTTTTTCTCCCAGATATTGCCAGATGCAACTATTGATGTTGCCTTATCCACGAGCAATTCGATCTTGGAAACTTTTGAATTATTGTCCTTGGGTGTGAGTTCTATAACGTCGTAAGTTTTACCTTTTTCTTTTTTCTCACCCTTGTAACTGTATTTGTATTCTTTCTCGTATGAGTTGGTCAGCAATTTGGCAGGCGACATGGATTGTTCGGCAGGATTGTAATTATTGACCTGTACTTCCTTTGCATCTTTATTATAGGTCCAGGAGGTTTTGCTGTCGCAGATGATTTCCTGATTGCCGAGCATTACGTGGTACTTTTCACCCTTTAAAGAGATGCTTCCTTTTTTAGAATCCTTAACCTTGGTTCCGGTAATGTTTATTACAAAATTTGCTTTTATCGTTTTAAGGCTGCTTACTTTTTTGGTCATTGCATCCAGTACCGCTTTTGCTTTAGGGTCGTTTTGTGCCGTAGAAGACAGGGATGCGGCGCAAAGAGCCAAAGTGCAAACAAAAAATATTTTCTTCATGTTTAATTGCTTGATTGGTGTTTTTTAATCTGATTTTTAAAAGTGGCGCGAAGGTAAGCAATGTAAATAATACAACAATGTTTAAGTAAAGATGATCGTAAAGCGGGGCAACCTTTTTAACAGAACCTCAAAATGTACCTATTACCCGCTCTTTAGTATCACGGAATGAGCAATTATACTTAACACGGCATAAATCAGTACCATAAAATTTAACCACGAAGCACTCCAAGGATATTACAAGGTGCATAATATGCATTAAGTTATGAAAACAATGGCACAAAGCTTATTTTTATAGAAATCATTTTTTCATCCCTTGCGCAATATTAATCAATTAAACTCCAAGACCTATGCTTAATACCGGCATTAACCAGAAAGAGAATCCAAATACTCTTCGAGTTCGGAGTCGCTTTTGAAAAAGACTTCCCTTGGCTTGCTGCCATTGGTTGCGCCAACAATTCCTGCTGCTTCCAGTTGGTCCATGATGCGACCAGCCCTGTTATAACCCAGGTTGAGCCTGCGCTGAAGATTGGATGTGGAGCCTGATTGCATCTGAACTACCAACCTGGCGCAATCATCGAATAGTTTATCGCGGTTTTTAAGATCCACTTTTTTATCTCCGCCTTCATCATCATCCATTTCAGGTTCGGGCAGCGGGTGGGCGCTCCCGTAGCCTTGCTGATCGCCGATAAAATTAACAATTTCCTCCACCTCAGGGGTGTCTACAAAGGCGCACTGAAGGCGCAGCAACTCGCTGCCATGCGACACCAGCATATCTCCACGGCCAATCAGTTGCTCGGCGCCGCCGGCATCGAGAATGGTACGGCTATCTACCTTTGCTGAAACCTTGAATGCAATACGTGCAGGGAAGTTGGCTTTAATGGTTCCGGTGATCACATTAACCGACGGTCTCTGGGTGGCAATAATAAGGTGTATACCCACAGCGCGAGCCAACTGAGCCAGGCGCGCAATAGGCATCTCCACTTCCTTACCGGCTGTCATGATCAGATCGGCGAACTCATCAATAACGAGTACGATAAATGGCAGGTATTTATGCTCTGCCGGGTTCCTGATCTTGCGGTTTATTATTTTGTCGTTGTACTCTTTAATGTTTCTTGCACCGGCCTCTTTGAGCAGTTCATACCTGTTATCCATCTCATCGCACAAGGCTTTGAGGGTGTAGATAGCCTTCTTGGTATCGGTAATAATAGGCTCATTTTCATTGGGTAACTTGGCAAGGAAATGCTTCTCAATTTTACGGTAAACAGACAGCTCCACCTTTTTAGGGTCGATCATCACAAACTTTAACTGAGAGGGATGCTTTTTATACAGTAATGAAACAAGTATGGCATTGATACCCACAGATTTACCTTGCCCTGTCGCTCCGGCCATGAGCAGGTGAGGCATTGTAGCAAGGTCGACAATATAGTTTTCGTTGTCGATCTTTTTACCGAGGGCAATGGGCAGGCTCATTTTGTTATTTACAAACTTATCGCTGGAAAGCAAGGCCTTCATCGACACGATCTGCTTGTTGGCATTGGGTACTTCAATCCCGATTGTGCCCCTGCCGGGGATGGGCGCTATAATACGAATGCCCAGAGCGGCCAGGTTAAGCGCAATATCGTCTTCGAGGTTGCGGATCTTGGAAATCCTTACACCCTCAGCAGGTACGATCTCGTAAAGGGTAACTGTAGGGCCTACTGTGGCCGAAATAGTTTTAATTTCTATGCCGAAGCTGCGCAGGGTATTAATTATCTGGTCTTTATTACGCTCCAGTTCCTCTTTATTCAATGAGATTTCTTCCTGTACTCTTTCTTCCAGCAGTGCCAGGGTAGGGAATTTGTAATTTCTCAGGCTTTCCTCAGGCGCATAGGGTTCGTTATCCGCTATAGAGATATGATCACCGTGCATTATTACCCTGTCTTCTTCTTTTTTTACCACGAAAGTAAAGTCAAGGTCTCCGTTTCCCTCCGGCTTTATTTCGTCCGTTTCATCAAAATCTTCCGGAGGATCAACCTGTTTTTCTTCAGCATATTTTTTATATTCCTCATATAATTCGTCGTCAACCGCATCATCGTCAACCAGTTCCTGGTTAATCGCAGTACTGTTTCCAAATTGATCAGTTGGTTTTTCCACAATCGTCATATCCCATTCCTTGTTATGCTGGGCATCATCGATAATGGGTTGCCGGTCAGGATTGATATTGATGGGGGGGATGGGTAATGAGTTATTTTCACTTACTGATTCGGTGGAAGGTTCATCAGGGGTATTGAAAACCGGTTGAGGTTTTAAAGAATCAGCTACTTTCTGAGCCTGTTTTCTCATTTTAAGCAGGAATGGACGAATATCGAGGGCGAAAATGACAAAAACAAAGAAGCAAACTGTAGATAAAAGTATCAAGCCGGTTCCCAGCTTGCCGGTTAAACCATTGAAATAACTAACAGCCACATTGCCCAGCGCCCCACCTAAAGGGAAAGCATAACCGGGAGCCAGATAGGACAGTATGGGCGCTGCCAGAATAAGCACAATAGACACCCACCTCATATATCTTAAGGCGGGTATAACTTTTTTGCCATAAATCATGGTCATGCCAATTGCTGCTATTCCCAGTCCGATGGCCAGGGATGCGACACCGGCGCCTTTATAAACGAGTGTATGTGAAAGGGCAGCCCCCAGTCTTCCGCCCCAATTGGCAACCGGACTGTGATCATGTAACAGGAAATTCCATATGCTTGCCTTGGAAATAAGGTCGCTTTGGTCGATTTTCCAGGTAAAGCAGTAGCTGATAATGGACAAACAGGTAAAGACACCTGAGAGGATGAAAAAGATACCAAAACCAAGTATGATCTGGCGTTTCCTGTCAACATTCAGCGGCCCTGGTTCAGTGGACGGAGGTGGCGGTACGACTTTCTTATTTTTGATGGAATTGGCCATTTGGGCGATAACGCTGTAAAAATACAATATTATAAAAGCAAAAAAACTTATTTAGTATTTAAAGCAAATTTATTTTGAGTATTATTGTGAAAATATTCTATAAAATCCATATTTTTGGTAGATATTTTCAATTAAAGCAAACGTTTTGGTAAATTTTTCTGTCTTATAATTATAAGCTTAGTTTGTATGATACCGTTTATACCCTTTATTTTTTTCGGAAAGTGCAGCAGGATACTGGTTTCCTGTATATTGTTGTGTTTATTGTCCATACAAACTGAAGCCCAGATTACTGTAAGCGCCGACAAGACAGCCGGAATACTTGCCGCTGCGCTTGTAGGCACAGGGGTTACTATTATGAGCCCTACGCTTACTTGCGCAGGAAACGCAAATGGTACTTTTACAACGGGTCTTGTCAGCCCAATTAGCATAGCAAGAGGCATTGTACTGACTAATGGTTGCGCAAAAGATACGATAATAGGCGGCACTACCGATTATGGTATCAATGATGCTTCTACGGTGTTTGCCAGTACAGGAAACGGAACGCCTGGTGATGCAACACTTACAGCACTTGCCGGCCAACCAACATTTGATGCCTGCGTACTTGAATTTGATTTTAAGGCAGCAGGCGATACGGTTAAATTTAATTATGTTTTTGGGTCTGAGGAGTATACCAGCTTTACCTGTACCGTTTATAATGATGTTTTCGGGTTTTTCATTTCAGGAGGTACTTATGGCACACCAACCAACATTGCGCTGGTTCCCGGTACTACCATTCCTGTTTGTATCAATAGTGTGAATTGTGGTCCAACAGGCGGCGGTACACTTGCCACCTGTACTGCGTTAGGTCCAGGCTCACCTTTTTGCGCTTATTACGTAGACAATACAACAGGTACATCAGCTCCATATGTTACCTATGACGGGCTGACAACTAAGCTTACAGCTATTGCCGCGGTGAATCCATGTGATACGTACCATCTTAAATTAGGCGTAGCAGATGCAACCGATGATATCCTTGATTCGGGTGTGTTTATAGAAGGTGGAAGTTTATCTTCTACACCTCCGCCATCCATCACTGCCTTGGGTACAAGCGGGCTTCCTTATTGTATCAAGGGTTGTGCGCCCGGTAATTTTATATTCAATATACCGGCTGCAAGAGATACCAATACCTGGATTCATTATGTTATTTCAGGTACAGCAGTAAATGGCTATGACTACAGCTCTATACTGGATAGTATTGTAATACCAGCATTAGGAACAACCGCACTACTTAATATTAATCCATTGATAGTGCCTGCAGCAGGACCAAAGGTTGTAACTATCGGTGTTCTGTCACGCAATGCATGTACCGGAGTTGATTCGATAGAAGCCAGCGCCAGCCTCACCATACTTGACTCTTTCAGTTTTCATATAGTTACACCAGATACATCTATCTGCCAGGGCCAGAGTGTTCATATTATCGCAGTGGGTGATTCACTTTTCGCGGGTATACTACACTATATCTGGTCGCCTTCCGGTACAATAAGCGATGACACCTTATTGTCTCCTGTTGCCACCCCCATGGTTACCACTACCTATACCCTAAGAGACAGTACAGCCGCAGTTCTCGGGTGTCCGGTAGAAACTCACCATATAACCATTACTGTATATCCGCGGCCAACACTTAGTGTAGATTCGAGTTTGGTAAAGACTTGCGTGGGAGTGCCCGTACAGCTTCACGTATACGCTTTCCCCAACGCCTATGCCAACTCCTACGTCTGGACACCACCAACTGATCTGAGCAATACTACTATATGGAATCCAGTTGTAACTCCTACGGTGCCGGGTGATGTAATCTATACCATTACAGTGAATCCAACAGCCATACCGGGTTGTACAAGTACCGAAACTATACATGTGCATACATTGGGCATCTTTACATTGAATACGCCTGATACCGCAATATGCGTCAATACTTCATTACAGATCAGTGTTACGGGCAGCAGTGAATTTACCTGGTTGTGGACCCCTTCCACATTCCTTAATAATGCGACACTAATGCAGCCGATAACTACCCCTACCATGACAGTGCCTCCTGCAACAGGTGTTGAATATGTAGTTACCGCATCTTATGCTCATTGTCCGGATATGGTAGATAGCTTCCACCTGGAGGTAGATTATCCTGCACCCACACGCGTTTATTCGGATACCATATGCCTTAATTCGCTGGACAGCTTTGACTTTACAGTACCAGGCTCGGCCTACTATCATTATCAGTGGATGCCAGCGACCTACCTGAGCAATGACACCATTCCATATCCGGTGATTACCGTAACTGCACCAGGTTATTATCAATGGACAGTGATCATTGCGCCACATGCTGTTGGGTGTACAGATACAGGTCTGGTTAAGTTGCTTGTTACGCCTAACTCATTTACCATTACGCCTACCGATACTTCCGTTTGTCTCGGCGCATCTGTTCAGGTAATAGGTACCTCTTATCCCTTATTTAGTTATCAATGGTTACCTACGCAGGGTATAGCAATATCGGATATTATTAATCCGCTTATTGTACCTGATACATCGGCCGTCTATGTAGTTACGGCTACCTTCTCCAAATGTCCGGTTATGCGGGACACACTGCGGATGGATGTTCAGCCCAACCCTACGGTTTATATTGGCGGCAACAGGTTTGTATGCGATAATGATTCGCTGCATATTTTTGCTTCGGTGAAACCGGCCTGGTATACTCATTATACTTATGCATGGTCGCCGGCAAGTTGTCTTGATAATACTACAGATCCGATAGTCGTATTCTTTGGAAAGACGGATACTAATGTTGTAGTAACAGTTACAACACCAAAAGGATGTATAGGTGTGGATTCCGCACGTATAAAGGTATATCCGTCTGATTTCGCAACGCTGGATCCGGCAATCAAGGATTTCTGTCCGCACGATTCTTACCGGCCAATAGCAACGGGCGGTTCGCAATACCACTGGTATCCGGGTTATTACCTGAGTGATAGTCTTAGCGGTCAACCACTTATGACGCCAATAACATCAATCAACTATATATTGGTT
This sequence comes from uncultured Bacteroidota bacterium, assembly GCA_903903635.1. Lineage (GTDB taxonomy): Bacteria > Bacteroidota > Bacteroidia > Chitinophagales > Chitinophagaceae > Nemorincola. The sequence goes on along the minus strand of CAIUZK010000060.1, from coordinate 41,066 downwards.
GCAACCAGTCTGTATGGCTGTAAGGATACTTTGCATTTCCGTGCAATTGTTCATCCGGCGGGTGTGATTAGTGTAGAAGAGTCGGTAACCCTTTATCCGGGCGAGAGCTACCAGATGGATCCAAAGTCGAATTGCAGCAGTTTTACCTGGTTCCCTGCGGCCGGACTTAACAATCCTGATATTTCCAATCCGGTTGCCTCACCAATGGTTAGTACGTTATATACAATAATTGGCACTACCGAATATGGCTGTAAAGCAGAGGATTCGATAGATGTAATTATAGATTTAAACAGCTTATTAGCCCTTCCAAATGCCTTTACACCGGGCAACGGACCAAATAACGAATTTAAAATTATTAAGCGCGGCATTGCTACTTTGAAATATTTCCGTATTTTCAACCGTTGGGGAAACCTGCTTTTTGAAACTACAGATATAGATAAGGGCTGGGATGGCAGCTATAACGGTGTTCAGCAGCCATTCGGGGTTTATGTATACGATATAGAAGCAGTAACAAGCGCAGGGAAATTATTTCAAAAACACGGAAACACAACATTAATTAAGTAGATTTGCAACGATAATTTTTATTAAATGATCAGGAGAAATAGTATTGTACGGTTAAGTCTGGCCGCAGCCTTAGTGCTTTCAGCGCCGGTTGTCTTTGCTCAGGACATTCATTTTACCCAGTTTGATATGCAGCCCTTAGTCCTCAATCCTGCATTCACAGGGATGTTTGATGGTCAGGTAAGGGCAGGAGCCATATACAGGAACCAGTGGGGAAGTGTAACTGTCCCATATGTTACCTTTGGAGGTTATGTAGACGTGCCGCTAATCATAGAGAGTAATGGCGACTATCTGGCAGCAGGTCTTCAGATGTTCAAAGATCAGGCCGGAGATGGCAACTTATCCAATACAACGGGTTTGTTATCATTGGCTTATCATAAATCATTTGGTCAGTCGGAGCATAGCAGCAATGACCTTGCGGTTGGCCTGCAGGGTGGTTATGCACAAAAGAGCGTAGATCTTTCGAGGTTATATTTCGGAGATGAGTGGCTGAATGGTACCTGGACAAAGGGCCAGTCGCAGGAATACCACCTGGGATTAGGTAATTCAGTTAATTACTACCTTGTAAATGCAGGCGTGAGTTTTGCACATGGTGGCGATAAAGTTTCGTATGTAATTGGCGCCGCAGCAAATAATCTCAATCAGCCAAATGATGCTATTGAGAAGAAACAAAGCAGCAACAATACACTGGATATGCGTTATACCGGTGAATTGGGCATCAACTGGATAGCAGGCGACCGTTTAAGTCTTCGTCCGGCGGTATTATTCCAGTCTCAGGCTACCGCAACCGAACTTATAGCAGGAACTGAATTTCATTATGCATTAAGTACAAATCCGGATGGTCAGAGTTATGAAAATTTCTCATCGGCATTTTATCTGGGTGGCTGGTATCGTTCAGGCGATGCGGCCATGATAACTGCAGGTGTTGAGTTTAAAGGCTTCCGTATCGGAGTTGGTTATGACTACAATATTTCATCGCTCAATGCTGCCAACAATGGTAACGGAGGGATGGAATTAGCCATCAGATATATTGCTCCAAGCCCAATCAGATTTGCCAAAAAAAGGACAATACCTTGCGGTCGATTCTAGTAGAATATTTTATAATATAGGTGAAGGGCTAAAGTTTTTTTTCAAAGCCCTTCTTTTTTTTAAAACCAATTTATACTTTTATATCCATTAACAACGCTCACGCACATGAGAAAAAATTGGCTGTTCCTTATTTTAGCAACGATATTCGTTACTGTTCAATATGATTCAATTGCCCAAACGAAAAAAACACAGAAATACAGAAACAGAGCTAATGACCCTGTTAGTAAGCTTTCGGATACAAGAAAACTGCGTTGGGCTGATGATTTAGTACGTCAGGGAAGTTATTTTAACGCAATTGATTATTATCAACAGTTGAAGCAGGATGATGAGCGTAATCCTTATCTTACTTATCAGTTGGCATATTGCTACAGGGTAACCCGCGACTATGTGCCTGCGGCACATTATTATGGAGAGGCCTATGCACTTGCCAAAAAAGTGTATCCACTGGCTCCGTTCTGGGAAGGCTTAATGCTGAAACAACAGGGAGAATACCTGGCGGCCATAGATGCATTTAATCTTTTTATTGCTGATAATAAGAAAACAACTGCATCGGGTGGTAATAACGTTAATCCTGATGCGCGTATACAGAACGACCAGGACAGGACAGTAACTGCCAAGTCGATGAAGGAGATGAAGAAAAGGGCGCTTACTGAAATTGAAGGTTGTAAAATGGCCATCAATTCCATTAAAACTCCTGAGGCTGTAACTATTATCAATGCTGGCCCGAATGTAAATACAGCATATACTGAACTTTCTCCATTCCCACTTGGCGATACCGCATTATTGTTCTCTACTATGGGCAGGGATGCGGTAATGGAAGCCAACGGATATGATAAACTTAAAAACAGGGAGCACTTCTTAGTAGCCCAGAAACAAAAGAATTATGTAGATTCTTTCCAATGGCCATTAGTATTTTATGATGGAAGATTCAATGATCCTACAGTTCACCTGGGAAATGGTTGCATCAGCCCCGGTGGAGACAGGTTTTATTTCACAAGGTGTTCTGAAGGGGATACAATGATGATCACCTGTTCTATATTCTGTTCTAAGTTTGGAGCGCAGGCATGGAGTACACCTGAACTGGTAGGTGGTAATGTAAATGAACCAGGTTCTTCAAATACAATGCCATTCGTTGCCAAGGTGGGTAAAAAAGAAGTATTGTTCTTCTCATCTAACCGTAAGCTGCAAAGCAGGGGTGGATATGATATCTGGTATTCAATCATCGACCCAAGAAATGGTTCTTATCGTCGTCCGCAGAATGCAGGAAAGAAAATCAACACTACTCAGGATGAAATCACTCCGTACTATGATACAAGGGTAGGTAAATTATATTTTGCATCAAACGGTCTGGTGTCAATGGGTGGATTCGATATTTATTCTGCTGATGGTGGTCCATCACGTTATATCAATATCAAGAATCTGGGCTATCCTATTAATACATCCGCAGATGAGTTGTATTATATCAAGGATCCGGTTGGTAAGCCAGATGCTTATGTAGTATCTAACCGTATTGGTTCTTATGCTTCTAAAAATCCAACGTGCTGTAATGATATCTGGAGAATTCAGAAAGAACCAAACCTGGTGATCATTGGTAAAGTGCTTTCAAAGAAAACTCAGGAGTTAATTCCTCAGTCGGTTGTGAAGATGATTGATCAGAAAGGTGAAATGAATACGTTTAATTCAGAAGATGGTAATTTCACTTTCAATATGTCGCGTGGACATTCATACGTTCTTACCGGCGACAAACAAGGTTATACCTCTACCCGTTCTTCAGTAAGCACAATGGAAATCAAGCGTTCTGATCCGGATGATACCGTATTTGTAAATATCTACCTGGATAGTATCAGAAACAGTTTCTCAGTAAGCAATATCTATTATGATTTTGACAAGGCAACACTTCGTCCGGAATCAGTTGCTTCACTTGACTCAGTGGTTCACTTCCTTGTTGACAATCCATCAATCAGTGTTGAAATTTATTCGTTTACCGATGCAAAGGGTAAGGATGAATATAACATAGCACTTTCTCAACGTCGTGCACAATCGGTGCTTGACTATCTTGAAAAGAATGGTATCGCAAGAGGCCGTCTTACCGCAAAGGGATTCGGATCTAAAAATCCGGCAGCACCAAATGCAATGGATGGTAAAGACAACGAAACTGGACGTCAGCTTAACCGTCGTACAGAATTCCGTATTATCTCTGATATTCCTACCCGCCGTGTTATTTACAACAGCGCACAGAAGGGAGATATGAACCAGCAGGAAAAGAATCTGCACGTTGAACCAGAAGCTGATGATGAGCCAGCAGGTCCGGCTAAAAAGACCAATAATAAAGAAAAAGATGAGGACGATTAATAACCTCTGAACAATGATAAAATATATAAAGGTTGTACAACAGTACAACCTTTATATATTTACAGAGGTCAAGCGAGCCTTGTTTTTTGATAGCCGCCTTTATTCAAATGTAATCCGATAAAATTCAGAACTATACTATGCAGTACGTAAAAATTATTTTTTCGAATGTATCTACGGAGGTGAGTGAGCTACTTATTGCCATGCTGGCAGATGCAGGTTATGATGGTTTTGAGGAATCGGAAAGCAGTTTGCTGGCTTATATAGAGCAGCCCCGTTATCATAAAGATGAGGTAGAAGCCATAGCAGGGAGAGCAGGTATAGATTTTGAAACCGAGTTGATACCAGCCCAGAACTGGAATGCACTGTGGGAATCGAATTTTCAGCCGGTGGTTATACCCGGTTTGTGTACCATAAGGGCGCATTTTCATGATATTCAGGTGGAAACACCCTATGATATTCAGATAACGCCAAAGATGTCGTTTGGAACAGGGCACCATGCTACCACGCAACTCATGATGCAAACCATGCAGGAGATGGACCTTAAAGGGCATACAGCGCTTGATTTCGGCACCGGAACAGGTGTGCTGGCTATACTGGCCGAAATGATGGGCGCAGGCGCAATTGCGGCCATAGATAATGATGAATGGTCGGTAGAAAACTCAATAGAAAATTGTGAGCGTAATTCATGCAGGAATATTTCCATTGCCAGGGGATCATTGGACGAAATACCTATGCAACAATTCGATGTGATACTAGCCAATATCAACCGCCACATATTGCTTCAGTATATGCCCGGCTTGTATGAAAGACTGAAAACGGGCGGTAAGCTATTAATGAGCGGCTTGCTGGTGGATGACAGGGATATAATAACCAATGCGGCAACCGCACAGGGTTTCCGGTTTAAGCAATACAAGGAACAATCGAACTGGATCGCTTTGTTGTTTGAAAAGTAATAGTGTTGTTTACTTTTTTATAAACTTCTGGATTTCAATTTGCTCGCCCTTGCTGCCGATGGCCTTTAAAAAATAAGTGCCGGAAGCCAGCGGGGCAATGTTGAAGCGAATGATATTACGGCCCTCATTACAAAAATTGTCGGTGAGCTTATCAACCATGCGGCCCTGCATGTCGTAAATAATAAAGCTGAATGCCTGTTCGTTTTGAACTGTGAAATCGAAGCTCACGAATTCGAATGATGGGTTTGGATAAAGATTTGCAGCGACGGGAGCAGCTTTCGGCGTATTGACACCAACACGGTAAGGTGAAACGAGCTTTGCTGCATAATTGCCATACTGGAGGTTTTTCTTTCCAAATATGCCTTCTACCCATACGGAGCCGGTTGTGGTCCAGTCGGGATGAGATCCGCTGTAATCGCCCCAACGCTGCTGTCCTGGTCCCTGCATGTTGATGGTGCTGTCGCCGGCACGGATAATCAGCATATCGGAATAGTTTGTACCATCAAACAGTACAGCGCCGAACCCGGGTTTTTTATGAGGCCCAGAGTATTCGTAAGAAATGATAGAATGGTTACTCGTTCCCAAACTACCGGCAAATGATATATTCGGATAGCCAAAGTCGAGGGTGTCATTAGTAATCAATTGGCCCGTAAAGGCAGGTGTTGTATTGAAATTGCTGATGGTGCCATGAAAAATTGCGGCGGCGCCATTGGCCGGATTGAGCGATGTGCTTACAAACTGAATTTCATTATCTTTAATAAAACCACCTAATACGCGGCCATCGTTGGTAGCAAGGGTGAGGGCAGTGTCGGGCTGCCGGGCATCGGGGGGCACACCATAAGCGCCAGTGGTAGCCTTAACAGCAGTTACTGTAAGTGTTGTATCGGCGCTGCCGATGGTATCGGGCACTTTAACGATGAAAATGCTGTCGTTGCTGATATCGAAATTGCGATTGGACAAAAAGTACTGATCTGGTCCGAGTAAAGTATTGCCGGGATTGAGAGGGTAGAGGCAACGCAGGAATTTGTTGTTGTACTGCACGCTGTCCCAGATCTGGTAGGTGAGCAAAGAATCGCCGTTGTAGCCATCCTGCTTACGTACCTGGTAAATGAGGGAACGGGTAAAACCTGCCTGCCAGCTACTGTCGAATTTTATTTTGTTTCCGGTAAGGAAGAACTCATTATGCGTAACAGAAATAGCAGGATAATCGAACCAGGTAGTATCGCCTGTGTAATCGCCATACATTTTATAAAATTTCCATGTACCTGCAGGGTCGTTACTTTGTGAAAAGCCAAGTACTATATAGTTATAATGGTTTGTGCCATTGAGTAATACGCAAATGAAGCGGTCTGCTTCGGGATCGTATACCACCTTGGGGTCGAAGCGGTAATTCTGGTTTGGGTAGCCTGTGCTGCCAAGCCCGACACTGGCGCTGAAATAGTTCAGGTTTTTGTGATACAAATATGCGCCGGTAGTGGCATCATGAACGGCAACCAATTCATTCATTACTGTTATCGCTTTCTGACCATTGCTGACGGCCAGATAGTTATCGGGTGGTATGCCGGGAAGCGAATCGGCTACCCAGCCAATAGCAACTGTTGGCGGAAGTACAGAAGAAGAGGTCTTCTTTTTCAGGCCACTGCTCTTGCGGGGGTATTTAAGGTTGATCTCTTTTTTAATTTCCTGCAGTTTTTTCTGCTCCGCATCGGCATCAGGCTCTGTAATGCGGAGGCCGGTGACACTGACATTGTATTTGTCTTCCACATCTTTCAAAACGACTGAGCCAGCCAGAGGGGTAGTGAATCGCTTCATTTTTGAAGCCTGAGCAAAAACTACATTATTGTTGAAAACAACGATGCCTAAAAAAGCAAGAAAGCAAACCCGCATAATCAATATTTGTATAAAGTTAAAAAACCTCCCGCAAAACGGGAGGTTTCTGAAAAAATAAGACTGAATAAAATTATCCCTGTAGTGCAGCCGCTCCACTTACGATTTCGGTAAGTTCGGTAGTGATGGCAGCCTGACGAGCCCTGTTGTAGCTGATTTTCAGCGACTTAAGCAGGTCGTTGGCATTTTCACTGGCTTTATCCATGGCCGTCATACGGGCGCCATGTTCACTGGCATTGGCGTCGAGTACTGCTTTGTAAACCTGGGTATTCAGGATTTTAGGCATCAGTTCCTTGAGCAAATCGCCCATTGCAGGTTCAAAAGCGAAATCAATGCTTTTGCTTCCCTTTTTCTTTTCAACTTTAGGAATAGGAAGATATGGTTCAGCAACGAAGAATTGAGTTGCCGCATTTTTAAACTGGCTATAAACAATCTCAACACGGTCGTACTCCTTATTCAGGAAAGCCTGCTGGGCAAATATTGCAGCCCTGCGCACATTATCGAAAGCGAGGTTACTGAAAACATCCCAATAGGCATCAACCACTTTGAAATTATTGCGGAGGAAAAACTCATAACCTTTCTTACCCAGTGGCAGAATAGTGACATTTCCTTTTGCATACTGCGCGGCATACTTTGTCCTGATCACTTCGCGTGTGAGCTTGATGACATAGGAGTTATACCCACCGCAAAGACCACGATCGCTGGTTACCGGAATCAGCAGAATACGCTCGGCAGGACGTTCATCAGCCAGAGGCATACCGCCTTCAGAAGATCCGCTTACAATATTGCTCAGCATTTCCTGCAGCTTCTGGCTGTAAGGACGCATCTGTATAATAGCATCCTGAGCGCGGCGAAGTTTGGCGGCGCTCACCATCTTCATGGCCTTGGTGATTTGCTGGGTAGATGTTACCGACTTGATACGATTACGAACCTCTTTAAGTTGTCCCGACATATTATTATAAAGTAGTAATGATAAAACCGCGGCAAAAGTACCACATTTAAGGGGGAATAAAAAAAATATTGTGCCTGAAAACCGGGGATTTTTCGGATGAAGATTACAGTGGTGAATTTAAAATGCCTGGTAAAGGGAATTACTCATAACGCAAAGCCACAATCGGATCAAGTTTCGATGCTTTAATGGCGGGGTAGATACCCGAAATAACGCCAACGAGCGCACAAATGGTAACACCAATGCCTATCCAGAGCCAGGGAACGATAAAGCCCGTTTTGAGTACGAGACTAACCAGATTGCCCACCAGCATTCCCAGGATTACACCTACCACACCACCCATCAGGCTGATCATCACCGATTCGGTGAGAAACTGGCGTTTGATAGTAGCTGAACGGGCTCCGAGGGCTTTGCTAACGCCTATTTCCCGTGTGCGTTCAGCAACAGATACGAGCATAATGTTCATAAGCCCTATTACTGATCCAAGGAGGGTAATAATGCCAATAACGATGGCTGCCCACCTGATGTACTTAGTAATATCAAGAAGCATATTGATAAGGTCGGCATTCTGCGAGACAGAAAAATTGTTCTGGGTTCCCAGTGGTATCCTGCGGATCACCCTGAACAGGCCTTCAGCTTCCTCACTGGCAATTTCTTTCTGGCGCACATCTGGTACGGTAACACTTATCATATAGGACGTAGAAGAGCCATAATGCGCCCTGGCGGTATTCAACGGGATAAGAACGGTATTGTCGTTATCCATAACCATACTGCCACCCCTGGATTCCATAATGCCCACCACGCGGTATTTTACATCCCCAACTGAAATCACCTGGTTTAGGGACATTTCAATATTATGTTTGAAGAGTTTCTTTGCAATGCCACTACCTAAAATGCAGACATAGCTTCCGGATTGTATCTCAGTAACAGAAAAATTCCTGCCAAACTCCAATTTAGAATCAGTGGCGGTCATATAGGTTTCATCAACGCCGGTAACATGAACATTTGGATTGGTTTTTTCGGACAGGTAGCGCACGGTGGCCATATTGGAGCCGGAAACCGAAATGCCGACGCTGGACGGGAACCGGAATCGTTCTCTGAAAGTTTTTGCCTCGGTGTAGGAAATATTTTTTTGCTCAGTTACACTTATCTGCATTCCACCGTGCCTTTTCTTCTTCTTGATAATATCGCTGGTGATCTGGAAGGAGTTGGCACCCATACTGCTGAAGTTGGAACTCACACCCTCTTTCATTACCTCGATAGCGGTAAGAATGCCCACCAGCGCCATTATACCAAGGCCTATGATGGCTATTGTAAGGGCAGACCGCAACTTATTTGTGCGTATGGCCCTAAACGCCAGACTGAGGTTGAAAAACAATTGCATCATAGATGCCTAAAGTTAAGTAAGATGCTTTGAACACGGGCAAAATGGAGGAGGTATTTTTGCACAAGTACTATTAATTGGCGGGGTTATAGATATTTCCGGTTATTAAAAATATGGTCTGAAATGCGCTATAAGTCTAAAGATTAATTCCGAATGAATTAAATTATATATGTATGTAATGTAGCTAAACATGTAAAAATATCGGTATTTTTATGTAAATTATTAACAAAAAACCAATAGTTATAATTTGGAAGGTCATTAGGATTTTTGGGGAAGAACCATTAAATTTGTTTTCCTCAACAATATTAAATCTGTAATGAACATAGCAATTCTTCTTGTTTTCGCATATTTGATCGGGTCAATTCCAACAGCAGTGTGGGTAAGTAAATGTGTATACGGGATTGATATAAGAGAGCATGGCAGCGGAAATGCAGGCGCAACCAATGCATTTCGCATACTGGGGTCAAAAGCGGGAGCAGGAGTTATGATTGCCGATATGATGAAAGGATTTCTTGCCGTTAAACTTTCGATGTTGTCGCCTTATGTTATTCTGAGTGAACCATTTGTAAACCTCCAGATATTTCTGGGTCTGGCGGCGGTACTTGGGCACATTTTCCCGATTTGGGCTGAATTCAGGGGCGGGAAGGGAATTGCTACTTTGTTCGGTATGATTTTGTCCATACACCCAATAGTGGCTGCCAGTCTGATCCTTGTGTTCTTTCTTATGTTACTGCTTACCAGGTATGTGTCGCTAAGTTCAATCACGGCAAGTATTGCCTTCCCTGTGCTGATACTTTTTATTTTCAATGCTGATGCCAAAGAATTGAGTTACAGGCTGTTTGCCATAGCTACGGCTTTTTTAGTTGTGCTTACCCATCATAAAAATATAAGCAGGCTGCTAAGTGGCAATGAAAATAAGGTTCCCTTTTTTCGTAAAAGAAAGAATGAGGAAAATTAATCCAATCATCTACAATATCAACATATCCGAATATCAATCTATAAGCGGTTAGCCAGTTATTTTTATCCCATTGTATTGCGTCGCGATTCAGGAAGTGTGAATCCTTTCCTGGAGTTGATGATTTACCAGAACAGGATACAGTTGGCTACGGCTGATGCGCTTTACTCAGATGGAACCAATTACAGGCCTGTAAATGCCACGATCCGTCATTTGAAAGATTGGATGCCCGATGTGAAAAGTGTATTGGCGCTTGGCACCGGACTGGGTAGCCTGGTGCAGATAATGCATAGCAAGGGCTATAATCCTCAATATACACTGGTAGAATTCGACAAAGTTGTATTGCAGTGGGCGCTGGAGTTCATGAATAAAGATGCTGCGTTAAAAACTGAGGCAATTTGCATGGATGCAAAGTTGTTTATGAGCAGAAATAACCAGAAATTCGATTTGGTATTTATCGATATTTTCAACAGCAGGGTAGTTCCGGATTTTGTTACCACATCTTTATTTCTGGGTAAATGCAAGGAGAGCCTTAACCAGGGAGGGCATGTAGCTTTTAATTTTATGATTGATGATCCGGTAAAATGGATAGCTGCCCAGGAGATTTTTGGGGAGGTTTTTGAAAACCACACCATCCTTGATCTTGGTATTAACAGGGTATTGATAGGGTGGATCTAATGGGTGAAGGTTATTCAATAAAATACCTGAAATGTTAGCGCCAATGCTATAACTCCAGCTTAGCGCTCTGGATACGTAGAATTTTGCGGTTCTTTTTCTGTACCCGCATTTTCTCCGGTACTAATTTTAAGATTTCATCCATCAGGCTTTGCAATACACTGATGCGTACGAAATGATCATTGGTAATCAGGCTTATTTCGCGTACAGGTTCAGGATCAACAAAATACCTGATCCTTTCAATCTGATCTTCAGTAAACTCCAATGTTGCCAACTCAGGGAATATGGTCATACCACCGTTTTTTTCCACCATTTTGCGGAGTGTTTCCACATTGCTGGATTCATACCGGTAGGGCCTTTCAGCCTGCATTTTCTGGATCTGGTCACTGCAAAGGTTGATAATCTGGTTACGCATGCAATGTCCTTCATTCAGTAGCCAAATACGGTCGAGTGCAATGTCGGACGGATCGATAAGGCGCTTTTTGAGGGCAGGTTCACCATCGTGGAAATAGCCTACAAATGGTTCATAAAACAGCGGGTATTCTTTTATGTCTTTTTCTTCGAGGGGCGTGCTTAAAAGTGCGGCATCAATTTCATTGTTCCTGATAGCAGACAGAATTTTGTTTGTTTCCATCTCTTTTACCTGCAACTTGATATTTGGGAAATTCTTCGAATAATTTTCCAGCAGACCAGGAAGGATATTAGGAGCCACGGTGGGGATAGCAGCAAAACGAAATGTGCCGGAGAGCATATTTTGCTGCCCAACAATAATTTCGAAAATCCGCTCACACTCGGCCAGCGCAATACGGGCTTGCTTAACGATCATATCCCCCATCTCTGAAACAGCTATCGGGTGTTTGTTGCGATCGAATATTTTTACACCCAGTTCATCCTCCAGTTTTTGAATCTGCATACTGAGGGTAGGCTGTGTAACAAAACATTTTTCGGCAGCGGCTACAAAGCTTTTGTAGGTAGCAACCGCAACAACATATTCTAGCTGAGTAATGGTCATGTAGCTGAAATTATACTACAAACATACGGTTTTTAGATGATATAGACGAAATCTATTAAAGGTTATAAGCCAATTTCACCCGGAGTCTGCCAGAAAAAGTAAGAGAAATAATATTCCTATAAATAGCCCCTGAAGGTGTGTTCTATGCTTTTTATTTTTATTTTTGTTTGAATGATAGCATGGCTGTCGATTGTTAAATGAGCATTTGTATTATTTCATTCACGTACCATGAACTATAGGTCAATAAATTACTTTCTCGTTTCCATCCTGGTTATTGTGCTTTACTTTACCATCCCGTTTTATAATAATTGGCTATATCTTAAAGTGCTGAATAATAGTTTCTTAGAGGAAGCCGGAGATCTTGATGAAGGAAACCGGAACATGAAAAGATTCGGATATTCGTATAGCGTATTTTCTGATGTTCAGAAGCTTTTGAACAATGATAAAAGTGTACTTATGCTGTTGCCGCCTAATGATTATGTGAAGGAAAAGAAAGTAGGAGATCTTGTAATTCCTGAACCTGCTGTATTTTATTATTTTACCGGTCTCAAATCAGTTACTGCCAATAGTCAGGAAGCGAAAAGGGCAAATTGGGCATTGCTCGCAATTGGCCCAAGTAATGTAATAGTGAAACAGATGGAATATGTTCCTAGTCCTGACAGCCTGATCAAAGCCTATAAAAAGTATAAAAAATAATGCTATGAATTTTGCCGGACTTCTATTTTTATTGTTGGCGCATTATCTGTCAGGCAGGGGTTTCATAAAACTATTTAAACCTGATTTGTCTCCCTTATCTAATTTTTGTTTGTCGATGATTATCGGTGTGCCGATAATCTCGTTTGCTCCCTGTATACTTCAGCTCTTAAACCTGCCGATTGATTTAATTCCGGTTATTATCGCTATTTCCATCATTACAATTTTACTAAGCATCCCATTATATAAAGAACTTAAGCTGCCATATAAACCCAGGATTGTATGGCCAGCATTGTATGAATGGCCGTTTATGATAGTCTGCGGTTTATTTATGTTAATGAGTATCTGGCGGGCATTTTATTTCCCTCCGTATGCACGCGATATGTTGGCTGGGCCGGAATTACTGGCAGAATTTGCAGTAAGAGAACATACAATGGTTAGTTCTGTATTTACAATTGATCTGCAAAGTTCAAATAATTACTTCAAATCGCCTTTTATTACTTCATTGCAGATTATTTATAAGCTATTGGTGTGCAACTTTGGTCAGGTTTGGTTGAGCATACTGGCAATCCCTTTCTGGATATGGCTTTATTCGCTCATTCGGGTTCGGATACACCCCATAATTGCAGGGTTTCTTATGCTTTTTTTTATTACCATCCCTGAGTTGTATTCCTACAGTTATGTGATGCTGTACGACTTCAGCAATATGGTATTTTTCTTTTGTGGTTTTTATTTTCTATTGAAATCCATAACTGAGGAGGAGGACACAAATTTCCTTTTTGCCGTTTTTTTGTTAGGATTTGCCACATATATAAGGACTGAGACATTGTGGTTTGTTCTGCTGTTATTGCCAATTGCAGTTAAAGGGATGAAGCGGGAAAAAATCCCGATCAGGAAAATTATGATACAAGCCGGGCTGTTTTTATTAATTCCGGCGCTTTTTTACCTGGTTTGTATGAACGTTTTTGTGAGGTTGTTTGTACCTATACCTTTAAGCATATCCGGGCAGGTTGAAAACGGATTGGGAAATATATCTTTTTTGATTGACAGGATAAGGGGTATGTTTATTCATCTTGTATTTTCAAAGGAAGGCTTTGGTATATATGGGTATTATCTTGTGTTTTTCAGTGTTATACTGTTCATTGATCTGGTATGGTTCAGGAAATTCAGCAGATATTCAAGGAACTTACTGTATGGTATCGTGGTAGTATTTTTTGGTCTGGCCATCCTCGGTTACCTGGTTCCATTGGTAGATCTGGATAATACAACCAAGCGGGGTTTATTTAAACTATTGCCAATAATTTTATTTTATTTCACAGAAAGTGGGTCATTGAAATTTCTGTCCGGAAAGGTAAATTTATGGGAGATAGCACCCAGGAAAAAGGTAAAAAAGCATTAGGGGGGCAATTATTAATTTTAAATAAAATTCATTTGTTCTGAAAAAACTGCAATAAAATAAAAAAAATTTCAAAATGGAAAAAAAAAATTATTAACTTAGTGAAAAATTATTACAGTGAGAAACAACCTAAATTGCTCCTATCGGCTTTTATGCCTGCTATTTGTTATTGTGCTTGGATGTTCAACACAATCACAAGCTCAGATTATTAACACAATTGCCGGAACCGGCACTGCTGGTTTTTCGGGAGATGGTGGGCCGGCCACGGCAGCCATGATAGCCAACCCCTGGATGCTTGCGGCAGATTATTTTGGGAATGTTTATTTAGGAAGTTATTATGGTACGACTTCATCGTATAGCAGGATAAGAAAGATAGACAATACCGGGATAATTACTACCTGTGCAGGAACCGGGACTTCCGGATTCAGTGGCGATGGCGGGCCAGCAACAGCAGCACAGCTTTCCTATGCCGGCGGAGTGGCAACAGATGCAGCGGGTAATTTATATATCTCGGATTGGGGAAACTGGAGAATACGTAAAGTAAATACTTCGGGGATAATTACTACCGTAGCAGGAAACGGGACCGGAGGGTATAGTGGTGATGGCGGACCAGCAACGGCGGCCTCTATTTATAACTACTGGAGCATTGCTTCCGACCCGATTGGCAATCTTTATATCTATAACTGGTATAACTACAGAATAAGAAAAATAGACACGGCCGGGATTATTACAACAATTGCAGGCAATGGGTCGTTTGGTGTTTCGGGTGATGGCGGACCTGCCACAGCCGCATCTATTGGTTCAAATATTTATGGTATCGCAGCAGATGCTTATGGCAATGTGTATTTTGCCGATTTCAGTAATTCAAGAATACGGATGATCAACTCATCGGGTATCATCTCTACAGTAGCGGGCAACGGAGCAACAGGTTCAACGGGTGATGGCGGCCCTGCTACGGCTGCACAGATAGGAGAACCTATAGGCGTTGCCGTAGATCTGGCAGGTAATATTATTATTGCAGACTGGAATAACGACAGGGTTAGAAAAGTAAATGCAGCGGGTATAATATCCACTGTGGCAGGGACAGGTACTGTTGGATTTAGTGGCGATGGCGGACCCGCCACAGCCGCTGAGTTAAACAGGCCCTATGGTATATGTGTAGATCTGCCAGGAAATTTATTTATCCCTGACTGGTATAATGTTCGCGTGCGTAAAGTGACCAATTATAACAGACCTCCTTATTTTACCGCAGGACCTACCGCGAATCTGGTAGTGTGTGCCAATTCGGCGCCGGATTCCATCAATTCAATTGTTGGTGTAATGGATTCCGATTCGTATCAGCCATTATTCTGGAATCTGCTGAACCCCGGCTCACACGGATATTTCGCCGGAACCTGGATGGCTATCTCAACAGGTGCTGTTGTATATCCTCATGGTTTAAGTTATACACCCGTAGCTGGATATAGCGGTCCGGATACCTTCAGGATCACGGTAAATGACGGATATGCTTTTGATACACTTACTGTATTTGTTACTGTGAACCCAACACCTGCCTCAATAACTGGTTCTACTTCGCTTAGTGTTGGTGGTTTTAGTTGGCTGGGCAGTACACCTACGGGAGGGACCTGGAGCAGCAGTAATCCTGCCATTGCCGCAATAAATGCAACATCGGGTGTTGCTACAGGCGTATCGGCAGGAACAGCGGTAATTACCTATACTTTGCCAACAGGCTGTATTGCTACAACAACGCTCAATGTATTCGCAAATGCAGGGCAGATGATCTCCACGATAGCGGGTAATGGTACGCCAGGCTTTACCGGTGATGGCGGCCCGGCTACTGCGGCTGAATTATCGGGACCAAGAGGTGTAGTGGCAGATGCAGCGGGAAATATTTATATCGGGGATTTCGGATCGCCCAACCAACGAATACGAAAGGTGAATTCATCGGGGGTAATTTCAACCTATGCCGGAACCGGTACCGCGGGATTCAGTGGTGATGGTGGTGCGGCAACATCGGCTATGATAGCCGGTGCGCCAGGGCTTTCTTATGATGCATCGGGTAACCTATACCTGGCAGATCAAGGCAATCACCGGATCAGAAAAATCAGTTCATCAGGTATTATTACTACTATCGCCGGTAATGGTACTCCGGGATATTCGGGTGATGGCGGCAATGCAACAGCTGCAAGCCTTTACAGTCCTTCAGGTGTATATGCAGATGGCGGCGGCAATGTTTACATTGCTGATTATAACAACAATTGTATCCGTAAAATTAATACTTCAGGAATCATTTCCACGATCGCCGGTACAGGTGTTGGTGGTTTTAGTGGTGATGGCGCAGCAGCCACCAGCGCGCAGCTCGATCATCCGTTTGGTGTTACCAAAGATGTAGCCGGCAACTTATACATAACTGATTATAACAATCACCGCATACGCAAAATAAGCACAACCGGCATCATTACTACTGTGGGTGGTACCGGAACTCCTGGCTACGGCGGTGACGGCAGCCCGGCTGTTACGGCGCAACTAAACTATCCTGCAGGTATTTCTATTGATGCCATAGGGAATCTGTTTATTGGCGACCGTGCAAATAACAGGGTAAGGAGAATAAACACAACAGGCGTTATATCAACTGTAGGAGGAAATGGCACGGCAGGTTATGGCGGAGATGGATGCGCAGCAACAGCAGGAATATTGAATAATCCCTGGGGCGTATCGGTTGACGGAGGTGGAAATGTATTTATCGCAGATGCCAGCAATAGCCGTGCAAGAAAAATAAGTTATAACCATGCTCCGCATTTTACAGGGGGGCACAACCAGACAACTTCTGTATGCGAAAATTCTGTTGACTCATTAAATAGCTTACTTGCCGTATCGGATGTTGATAACGGCCAGACTGAAACGTGGACAGTATTTGCAACACCGGTGCATGGAACACTTGTTGCAGCATATACTGCAGGATCTACCGGCGGTACAATAACCCCAACCGGTTTATATTATGCTCCCACAATTGGTTATACCGGTCCTGATTCTTTTAAAGTAATCGTATCAGATTGCGGAGTAGGTTATGATACAACCTTTGTAACAGTGGTAGTTACCCTACCGCCTTCCTCTATTCTGGGTACACCAACGGTTTGCCCTGGTCTGACAACGCTTTATACTGATCCGGTTGGTTCAGGTACATGGAGCAGTAGTAATACATCAATCGCAACTGTTGGGGTATCAACAGGTCTGGTAACCGGTGTCACTTCGGGTGTGGCTGTAATTACCTACTCTCCGGGTGCAGGTTGTTCAGTTACCAGGAATGTGACTGTAAATGCAGCGCCTGCGGCTATTTCAGGGCCATCTTCTGTTTGTCATGGACAGACAATTACTTTGACTGATGCGAGCCCCGGCGGATCGTGGAGTACATTAAGTTCAACGGCTACTGTAGGCGCTACAACAGGTATTGTGACAGGTGTATCAAATGGCATGGCTGCAATTACCTATACCCAATCAGGATGTATTGCTATCAAGAACATTTCAATTAATCCAATGCCAGGTACTATCAACGGAAGCACATTTGTTTGTGTAGGTTCTGCAGCGGCATTATCCGATACCTCAGCATCCGGGGTCTGGAGCTCAGGTACAACAGGTATTGCAACAATTGATTCATTTACAGGAGTAGCAATAGGTGTCGGTGCTGGTTCTCCGGTTATCAGTTATACTCTGCCGGGCGGTTGTTATGTTACCTATACAGTGCTGACTGTATCGCCATTGCCGGCTCCCATCACCGGACCGACAACGGTATGTATTGGAGGAACAATTACATTAACTGATCCAAGCGGCGGCGGATTCTGGGGTACATCATTATTGTCTACCAGTGCAACCGTAGACCCTGCAACAGGAGTTGTGACGGGAGTTAGCGCAGGTTCTTCAAGTATATCATATACCACGAGCCTGGGTTGTTTTACCTCTTATGATGTAACAGTAAACCCTACACCCGGTGCAATAACCAATGGTGATTCTGTATGTATAGGCAGCGCCATTACATTAGCATGTACCGGAGGTGGTACATGGTCCAGCAGTAACCCGGCAGTTGCCACGATAGGTTCTTCGACCGGTGTGGTAACAGGCGTAACAGCAGGCAATACAACAATTTCAAATACCAACAGTGGCTGTTCATCGACACTGTCATTTACCGTTAATCCGCTACCTGCAGCCATTACCGGCCCTACGCATGTATGTGTAGGGCTTACCGCTACACTTAGCGATGTTACCCCCGGAGGTACCTGGAGTTCAAACAATATTGGTGTTGCACCGGTTGGAGTTACTACAGGAATTTTCGGAGGTTCTTCACCGGGCACAGCTACTATTACGTATAAATTAATTGCTACCGGTTGTTCCTCTTCGACTACCGTAACTGTTGATAATACACCAGCGCCCATAACAGGGCCATCGACCGTCTGTGTAGGATCTACTATAACATTAGCAGATATAAATACAGGTGGTACATGGTCCAGCAGCCTTCCCGGATTTGCAACAGTAGGAACCTCATCCGGAATTGTAACAGGTGTTGCTCCAAGTACTGTAGTTGTAATCACCTATAGTATCGGCGCAGGTTGTTCCACCAACAAAAGCATTACTGTTAATGCATTACCTGCAGCCATTTCCGGTACAGCTTCTGTTTGTATTGGCTCAACCACCTCGTTAAGCGATGTTACACCGGGCGGCGCATGGAGCAGTACTAATCTGCCGGTTGCTACAGTTATCAGTACAACAGGTGTGGTGACAGGTGTAACATCAGGAATTTCGACTATTTCGTATATTGTATCAGGTTGTGCACGCACTGTGGTTGTAAGCGTTAACCCTCTTCCTGCAGTTATTTCAGGCCCATCGGCAGTTTGCCAGGGATCAAATATTCTGGAAACCGATGCTACTTCCGGTGGGGTATGGAGTTGTACACCAACGACTGTAGCTACAATCGGTACTTCAGGTACGGTTCTGGGTATTGCTCCCGGCATAGCAACTGTAGTTTATACTATAGGTACAGGATGCCAGCGCTCTAAACTTGTAACAGTAAACCCATTGCCAGCCCCGATAAGCGGGCCAACCCAGGTTTGTGTGGGTTCTTCAATTACGCTTACCGATCCTTCTGGTGGGGGTATCTGGAATTATCCTGGTTTAATTGCTACGGTAGGTTCAACTACTGGTGTGGTAACCGGATCGTCAGCAGGTGTTGCAACGATAACTTATACCATTGCAACTGGCTGCATTATTACTACAAATGTTACCATAAATCCTTTGCCGTTGGCTATCAGTGGTCCTTCGGCAGTATGTGCAGGAGCTACAATGATGCTTACAGACCCTGGAAGCGGCACATGGGGCAGCAGTGCACCTGCGATAGCTAATATTGGTTCCTCATCGGGTATCGTATCCGGTAATACAATGGGTACAACTAATATTACTTATACCTTGCCAACCGGCTGCCTGACTACAATGAGCGTAACGGTGAGCAATGCCCCATCGGCGATCAGCGGATCATCTACCGTTTGTGCAGGCGGAACTACTACGCTTACTGATGCCGTTTCGGGTGGGTTATGGACGAGCAGCAATACAACTGCCGCAACCATTGGCTCCCTAACTGGTATTGTTACCGGTGTAACAACAGGGTTAACAACAATCATCACCTATTCGCTTGGTACTGGTTGTACCCAAACAAAGACATTAACGGTAATTGCTTCTCCGGCTGCAATAACAGGAGTTACTAACATTTGTATGGGTTCTTCTGTTACCTTGTCGGATGTTACTCCATCGGGTGTCTGGTCGAGCTCTGTGCCTGCAACAGCCCCGGTAAGTATTGCAGGTGTTGTGAATGGTCTTGCAATTGGTACTGCAGTTATTTCTTATACTGCTGCCGGATGTTCTGCAATAACGAATGTTACAGTTAATCCTGCGCCTGGCACTATAGCTGGTCCATCATCGGTGTGTACCGGAACCAGTATTACAGAAACGAATCCTGTATCTGGCGGAACCTGGAGTACTTCAAGTTCATTGATCACAATCGGTTCTTCTTCCGGAATAATAAATGGAATAACTGCGGGAGCAGCAATAATTACCTATTCGATTGCCGGCTGTACTACTACGCGTGCAATCACGATTAATACAATTGGTACAATAACCGGCGCTACCGGAGTTTGTGTAGGATCAACAACAACACTCAGTTGTCCGGGTGGCGGCACATGGAACAGCAGTACTCCATCGGTTGCAACTGTAGGGCTTACAACAGGTGTAGTAGCTGGAATTACTCCCGGTACTTCAACTATAACATATAGTCTTGGAACCGGATGTACAGCATCGGTAATAGTTACAGTTAACTCAGGACCAGCATCTATCACAGGTACCCTGAACGTATGTGTAGGATCAACAACTACATTAAATAATCTGGTAGGCGGCGGAACATGGTCGATTGCTCCCACAGCTTATGGTACTATTGGTTCATCCAGCGGTATTGTTACCGGTCTGGCTCCGGGTATGGCTACTGTAACTTATTCGTTGGGTGGTACAGGTTGTACTACTTCTGCAATAGTTACAGTTAATGCAACTCCTGCGGCTATCGGTGGGTTAACCCAGGTTTGTATTGGTTCAACTATACCACTAACGGATGCCACCACAGGTGGTACATGGAGTAGCAGTAATGCCGTGGTGGCGCCTGTGAGTATTGCCGGAGTTGTATCCGGTTCGTCGGCAGGCACAGCTACGATATATTATACATTATCCGGTTGTTCGGCAACCAAGCCGGTTACTGTTAATGCAGCGCCTCCGGCTATTTCCGGTCCGACAACGGTTTGTTCAATGCTTTTAGTGACTTATAGCAATTCAGCTCCCGGCGGCACATGGAGCAGCAGCAATACGTCTGTTGCCCCAATTGGCAGCGCCACAGGTATGGTTACCGGAGGCTCACCGGGATCAGCTACAATCATATACACCTTGCCCGGAGGTTGTAATAATACTTTACCTATAACTGTGATTGCCGGTCCATCAGCCATAACAGGTAGTTCATCGGTGTGCGTTGGTCATACCACAACGCTGAGTGATTTTACCCCTGGTGGCGTATGGAGCAGTGATAATACATTTGTTGCGACCATAAGTACAACAGGTGTAATGACAGGCGTTTCATTTGGTACGGCTACTATCAGTTATACCATGGGAGGTTGTTCAGCAACCAAATCTGTTTCAGTAAATCTGCCGCCGGCAGCGATAAGCAGCACACCAGATGTCTGTCTGCTTTCATCAGCTACCTGGACAGATGCAACAACAGGTGGTACCTGGACAAGTAGTAATACTTCAATTGCAACAGTAGGTTCGGCTTCGGGTATTGTTACCGGTGTTTCTGCAGGCTCTGCCACAATCATCTATTCAATGGGGGCAGGTTGTACTGTTACTGCACCTGTTACTATTCATTCACTGCCTGCCGCTATAGCAGGTGCATCTCATGTGTGTCTTGGCATGTCGGCTGCATTGAGTGATGCTACGCCCGGTGGTTTCTGGAGCAGTTCAAATAGTACAGTTGCTCCTATTACGCCATCAGGAGTTGTAACCGGCCTTTCAGGTGGTACGGCAACTATCAGCTATATGGTGCCATCTTCAGGCTGTGCAGCTACCATAAATTTCCCGGTAATAGCAGTTCCAGCCCTTACCAATGTCAAGGATATGTGTGCATGGGGCGACACTATACATGTACATGACGCTGATATAACAGGTGTTTATACAAGTGCGATGATAACGGTGACCAATGTAGGTGGAGGTGAAGGTGTTGTCCTTGCTCACATTCCCGGCACCGGTGTCATTACTTATACACTTCCGTCAGGCTGTGCAGTAAGCGCTACACTAACTGTTAAGCCTTTGCCTGCTAATATTCTTGGTAACTATCATGTTTGTACCGGGTTGACTTCGATGTTAAGTGATTCAACTTCAGGTGGTATATGGAGTGTAGGTACTCCGGCCGTTGCTACCATCGGATCAACCACAGGACAGGTAACAGGAATAACTTCAGGCGCTACATCTGTAACCTATACACTGCCAACAGGATGTTATGTGGATACAGTATTAACAGTTGGTCCTCCGCCAACTGCCATCACCGGTACCGCCTCAATATGTGCGGGATTAACCTCGGCATTGTCTGATTCAATGGCCGGAGGAACATGGAGCAGCAGCACGCCATCGATCGCTGTGGTAGGACCAGTTACTGGCCTTGTAAGCGGAGTCGCCTCAGGGTTGTCTGCAATTACCTATTCATTAGGTGGCACTTGTTTTGTAACACGTACCGTTACCATCAATCCATTGCCAAATGTATATACAATAAGCGGCGGTGGCAATTACTGTGCAGGAGGTGCTGGGTTGCATATATTGCTTGGTAATTCGCAGAGCGGTGTCAATTATCAGTTATACAATGGCCTGACACCTGTGGATACAGCATTGCATGGTACCGGAAGCGGTATTGATTTCGGCCTGATCACAGGTTCGGGTACCTATACCATTATTGCCACAAATACCACCACCGGTTGCTCTGCAAACATGACAGGCACCGCAGTGATAAATGCCAACCCGCTACCTACACCATTTACTGTAACAGGTGGCGGTAATTATTGCTCAGGCAGTACCGGATCACATGTCGGATTAAGCAACTCAACTATTGGTGTCAGCTATCAGTTGTACATTGGAGTGGCTGTATCAGGCGCTGCAGTAGCAGGTACTGGTGCCGCAATAGATTTCGGACCAAGGACAGCGCCAGGCACTTATACTGTAGTAGCTACAAATACCTTTACAACATGTACTAATACCATGACCGGTAGTGTTGTTATAGGCATCACACCGACTGTTACTCCATCAGTAACACTGACTTCTGCACTTGGCGATACTATATGTGCCGGGGTAAATGATAACTTCACGACATCGGTTACCAATGCAGGTATAACACCTGCATATCAATGGAAAGTAAATGGCGTAACTGTGGGCGGCGGCGCTTCGTCTTATAGTTATACGCCTGCCAACGGAGATATTGTTACCGTAGCAATGACCAGCAGCGCCACTTGTGCTGTTCCGCCAACAGTGACCGGCACAGTAACCATGACTGTAGTTAATCTACTTATACCTTCAGTTGCAGTATCTGCTTCACCGGGTACTACGATTACTCCGGGTCAGTCAGTTACTTTTACCGCAACAGTTAGTGGCGGTGGACCTTCGCCTGCCTACCAGTGGGAAGTGAATGCCAGCCCGATATCTGGAGCAGTCAACAGCACTTATGTGAGCAGTACACTTACCAATGGAGACGTGGTTACCTGCGTTGTTACCAGTACCGGTCAGTGTGGCGGACAAGTGGGTAGTGGCAGCGTGACCATGATTGTGAGTGACGTAGCCGTTCCGGTTGTTCCGGGTACATCATCTGATATATCTGTTCTTCCTAACCCGAACAAGGGAGCGTTTACCATAAGCGGTAACATTGGCGTAAACATTAACGAAGATGTTACTCTTGAAATAACAGATATGCTTGGTCAGGTAATTTATAAGGGAACTACTATGGCCAGGAATGGTAAGCTTAACGAGTATATTTCTCTGGGCAATAAAATTGCCAATGGCATGTATGTACTAAGCCTTCATTCAGCTAACGATACCAGGGTGTTTCATATTGTTGTTGAACAATAATTGAATATACCTTCAGGAATTTGCGACATGCCACTCTGTAACGGGTGGCATGTCGCATTATAAAAAGGATATGGATTCGTGATTTCAGTTGGGTTTATGTTCCCGGGATTTTTTTATGGCGTAATGGTATTATCTTTAAGCTATGACAACCAAGCAGGAAATTGTTGAAAACTGGCTACCCCGATATACAGGCATGGAGCTTAAAGATTTTGGCTCTTATATTCTTTTATGCAATTTTGATAATTACATTAACCTCTTTTCGGAAATTAACAAAGTGCCGATTTACGGAAAAGATAAACCTATGCAGTGCGCCACTTCAGGTGATATTACCATAGTGAATTTCGGTATGGGTAGCCCTACGGCCGCTACCATGATGGATCTTCTTTCTGCCATACATCCTAAAGCGGTTTTGTTTCTGGGGAAATGCGGCGGACTTAAAAAGAAGAATAAAGTTGGCGACCTGATATTACCTATTGCAGCTATCAGGGGAGAGGGAACAAGCAATGATTACTTTCCTCCGGAAGTACCTGCTTTACCATCCTTCGCCTTGCAGAAAGCCATTTCAACAACTATTCGCGATAATAAGCTCGATTACTGGACAGGGACTGTATATACTACCAACAGGCGTGTATGGGAGCATGATGATAAATTTAAGGAGTACCTGCATAGTGTAAGGGCAATGGCGGTGGATATGGAGACAGCAACTATTTTTGTTACAGGGTTTTATAACCAGATACCCACCGGGGCACTACTACTTGTATCAGATCAGCCAATGGTGCCTGAAGGAATAAAGACTGCGGACAGCGATTCGACTGTTACCAGTAATTTCGCTGCTGTTCATTTGAAAATCGGTATTGAGTCTTTGCAACAATTGATTAATGGCGGATTAACAGTTAAACATCTTAAGTTTTGATTGTGGAACCGGATAGGATAATATCGGTAAATGGCCTGACCATCCAATTCGGTGGTGCGGAGCCCTTTACCGCAGTCAATAACATTTCTTTCAGTATAGATAAAGGCAAAACACTGGCAATAGTTGGTGAAAGCGGATCGGGTAAATCGCTCACTGCCCTTGCCCTGATGGGGTTGCTTCCTGCTGCCGCATCTATGGCCGGAGATATAATATTCAATAGCAATACCGCAGAGGGGTTTGTCTTGCAAATAGCGAAAATGAGGGGCAAAAATATCGGCATGGTATTTCAGGAACCGATGAGCAGCCTTAACCCTGTGATGAGCATAGGTAAGCAACTCAAAGAGGCCATTCTGGTACATCAGGATATAAAAAATGCAAAGGCTAAGTTACTGGCTATTGATTGGTTGGGTAAGGTGCAGTTGTCGGAACCTGAAATAATGTATACGCGGTTTCCTCATCAATTATCGGGCGGACAGAAGCAACGGGTAATGATCGCAATGGCCATGTGTAACCACCCGTCATTACTTATTGCTGATGAACCCACAACAGCATTGGACGTAACAGTACAGCAGGAGATATTGAGACTGATGTGTTACCTGCAACAGGAGCATGGAACCGCAATGGTTTTTATAACCCATGATCTGGGTGTGGCCGCCGAAATCGCTGATGATGTGATGGTGATGCACAAAGGGGTTATGATGGAATACGGTGCAACCAATGAAGTACTGGCCAACCCGAAAACTGACTATACAAGGGCACTCATCGCTTGCAGGCCATCGGCAGCCAGTAAGGGGGCCAGATTGCAGGTTGTAGCTGATTTTGCAGGACAGGAACATAAAGAGCCACCCAAGCCTGTTTTATATACTCAAAATGATGCTGACAAAACAACAACTTCATTACTTACAGTCAATCATCTGAAAGTATGGTTTCCCGGCAAAACAAATCTGCGAGGTCAGCCATTGAGTTTTTACAAAGCGGTCGATGATGTTTCGTTTACCATAAACAGGGGAGAAGTATTGGGATTGGTGGGTGAAAGCGGTTGTGGAAAAAGCACTATCAGCAAGAGCATAATGGGATTGGTTGCGGTGAATGAAGGTGAAATTGTTTATAATAACCGGGATATTATAAAGTATACACATAAGGAGTGGCGTAGTGTGAGAAGAGATATACAAATGATATTCCAGGATCCCTATTCATCATTGAATCCGAGGATGACTATCGGGGATATTCTCAGGGAGCCATTAATGGTGCATGGAATTGTTCCCACTCAGGATTTGGAGAAAGAAGTATACAGGCTGCTGGATATAGTGCAATTGCCACAGGATGCCTATGGACGGTATCCCCACCAGTTTTCGGGTGGGCAGCGGCAACGTATAGGTATAGCAAGGGCATTGGCGTTGCGACCTAAACTGCTGATATGCGATGAGAGTGTATCAGCGCTTGATGTTAGTATTCAGGCACAGATACTGAACCTCCTCAAGGACTTGCAAAATGAGTTTGGCCTTACTTACCTATTCATATCGCATGACCTTAATGTTGTGCATTATATAAGTGACAGGGTAATGGTAATGCAGGCCGGCAAAATTGTAGAGACCGGTGAGGCCGGTCAGGTGCTCAAATACCCAAAGGAAGCATATACTCAACAACTTGTTGCAGCAATGGTATAAAATAATACCGGCTCAATTGAAACAATGAAAACCATAAACAGACCAACTAACCTAAAAGCTTTAATTTCGCCCAATTATTCCGGGTGTCAGATTGATACAATCTATTGAGAACTTATTGTGACAACATGCGCCAAGCAACTTTATTTCGCATTATGATAAAAAATATTTTGTACATAACATTGATTCTAATTACTTGCCTTTCTGCCTGTAAGAAAAAGCAGGGCGATGTTGTAGCCAGCGCCTTGAAAATATCTGAAGAGATCAATAAGAAGCTTAAGGATTATACACAAAAACATGTGGATGATATCACCTCACGTGCATCAGGCACCATTACCGGTTACTACCGCGATGATGAAGTGAAGAAAATCTATGCAGAACATTTTACAGATACCTGCCGTACGTTTACTGAATATTATTTTGATGAAGGATATCTGATCTATATTTTAAGGCAGGATTTTAAGTACAATAGGCCAGCCAGATATACGGAAGAAAAGGCTAAAGCGAATGGCGATAGTGTTTGGTATGACGATAAGAAAACGAGATTGGAAATTAGTAAGTTCTATTTCGGTGATAATAAACTGGTAAAATGGATTAGTCCGGATAGTAAGGAAGTGGATAGTAAATCAATTCAATTCATAAATAAAGAATCCGGACTTTGGGCTGAGACCATTGTGTTGATGAAAGAACTTAAGGAACAATGACATAGCGATGCCTGCCGTTCCGCCAATAATAGATTCTCAAATCCCGAAAAACAGACTCAGGCAAGAGTTAATCTGTAATTAATTCCCTTATGAACATGGTAATCAAAAATTTATTATTTTTGTTGATTATTAAAACTATGGGAAAAAAAGCCGTCTTTTTTGCTTTACGGGTGTTTTTAATTGGTTTATTTTTATTTGCCGGCAGGGTTTCCGCACAGCAAAGTTCATTTTATTTCAGTGTAGGGTACAATTCTTCCTGGTTTGCCAACAGCAACATTCATATTGAACAAATGGAGCTGGGTAATAGTTATGATATAAATAATGTAAAAGGTAATACAAAAACCAACTCTCCTTTTTCCCCACTTCTGCTTAATTACCGGCTGGGCTTTTATTTTAACGAATGGCAGGATCTGGGTATGGAACTTAATTTCGACCCTGTGAGTTATGCTGTAGCAGATGGTCAGATGGTAAGCACCTCAGGGACAATTAATAATATTCTGAACCAGGTAGCTAGCCTGAATTTTTCGAGAAAAACAGGGTCGTATTATTATTTTGACGGACTAAACCTGATACTTGTCAATTTTGTTAAGCGTTGGGAGATATACCGGTCTAATACCAAAGATCTGGGTATAGATATTTTGGGTAAAATTGGCCTGGGACCTGCCTTGCCTCATTTTCATAGCCGGTTGCCTATCAATCCAACAGATAATCCACAGTTTACCTGGGGCGGTTGGAACTATGGCGGCGAACTGGCGGTGCGTGTAACATTGTATCGGTATGCCTATCTTGAGATAGCCGGGAAATATGATTATGCCCAGCTAGACGGGATGTCTGTGTATAATGGTACTGCCAGGCAAAACCTGAAAACAACAGAAGTTATTGCCAGCCTTGGTTTCACATTCCCTACCTCTCACAGGAATCCTTTGTTCTGGCGTAATAAAAGGATATTGACCATGCTGCCCTGGTATAATCATCTGGATGAACTTGGAGATGGGGCGCCACCTTTATTGCCTGCAAAAGATAGTACTGCCGATAGTTTGGGCGGGCCCGGAATACCTGAGTTCTCGGATATTGTAAACAAAGGAGAGGGTAAATATAACCTGGACAGTCTTGCTGCTATCGACAGCATTGCAAAAATAGATACGACCCGGCCTGATACTGCAGCGGTTCAAAAGAAGCATAGCCGCAAGTGGTTGAAGAACCATCCGGAAGTAGCAGACAGCGCCGCCGCTCCGGTTGCGGATACTGCAGGATTCATGGTTCCGCCACCAGTGACAGATACCATACAATCACCCAAAAAACGTCGTGGCCGCAAAAACAAGAAACACGAAGTTGTTGCTGATACTAAAGCTGCACCTGAGGTTGTTCAACCCAAAGAAGCTCCCGCTGATACCAGTAATGTCGCCCCTGCCGTACCGGCCGTTGGAGATACAACCCCGCATTTTGCACCAGAAAAGCCCAAATTGCAGGATTGGAGGTATGAAGAGGTTCTATACACAGGGAAACCGGAAAGGAAAGAAGGGCCAATTATTGATGGCTCAGGGCTCAAGCCTGAGGATGTAAGATAATTGTATAAGGATGGGTTAATCAGGCTGATAACCTACATCTTCGATGAGATTATGACCATCGGCGGCAGTAGTAGCTAATATATCACAGCGGTTGTTCCACTTATTATCAGCATGTCCTTTTACCCAGATGAACTTAATTTTGTTCTTCTTATAGCATTCAAGAAATGCCTTCCAGAGGTCTGCATTTTTTTTACCGGCAAAATTTTTCTTTACCCATCCGAACACCCATCCTTTCTCAACTGAATTTACAATGTAGGCGGAATCGGTATAAATAGTAATGTCAAGATTGTCGCGTTTGAGTAGTTGCAGCGCAGCGATAACCGCCATTAACTCCATGCGGTTGTTGGTGGTATGCTTATAGCCCTGTGATATTTCTTTTATGGTAGCGCCCCAGTGCAAAACAGCGCCATAACCACCCGGTCCGGGATTGCCGCGGGCTGAACCATCGGTATAGATTGTGAGATGTGACAAGTAGAAAAGTGGAATTTTATTATGGAAATGAATTGTTAAAGTGGTGAAATGTTACTCCCATTTAAAAGTTTTGCCGGCAACCGCATAAATGATTACCCCCCAGATGAGCAGCGCAAGCAGGTCCATTTTTACAGCCCATAGATTTGCTCCCTCAAACGACATTTTTCTTAGCGCATCATTGAGATAGGATAGCGGCAGCGCCCTGCAAAATGGCTGCATCCATACCGGGAAGTTGTCAATTGAAAAGAATGTACCGGAAAGCAGCATCTGGGGCATAACTATCATATTGGAAACAATAGGTATGGTGGCATCGCTTTTTGAAACACTGCCCACGATAAAGCCAAACCCCATAAAAATGAGAATGGACAATGCGCAGATCACAAACATATTGAGGAAGGTAAAGAAGCCATTGTAAAGGGTGAATCCGAAAACAAAATAGCCCAGGGATATAATTACAATAACACTAACCAACTGGAACAGCATTCGGGCGATACCTTCGCTGATAACAATAATTTCCTTACGCACAGGTGTGGCAAAGAAACGCTTGAGCACCAATGTTTGCCTAAGGTTGAAAAATACAAATGCGGTGCCAAAAACACCTGATGCCAATAGAGAGAAACTTAGCTGGCCGGGCAGAATAAAGTCGATGGTTTTGTAATCCCTGGTTTCAGAAACATGCAGATCAACTTGGGCGATCTCCTGTTGCCTTTTCTGTATTTCCGGGTCCATCTGTTGTACTACAGAGGCAAGGATATTTTTTAATTGTCCGGCCTTATCAACTTCCGAGGATGCGGCATTGATCAATATTTTGTATGCAGGTTTTGTTCCTTCCGGTTGTTTCTGAACAGCAAGCGTAGCTACAATATCTCCCTGCTTTAATAATTTATTTATAGTTGCAGTGTCTTTGGAAATCCATTTAAGGGCAGGCACTTTTTGCAAAACACCATATAGCGGGCTGGTAGTATCGCTGCCGGGAGCGGCTGCTACACTGATATGGAAAGTAGAGCCATTGCCCATAAAGCCAAAAACGAGGATGAAAATGAGCGGGAATGCAAATGCAAAGAAAATGGCAGAAGGGGTTTTGAGGATCGCCTGTAAACTTGCCTTTATCAATGAGCGCATGGCATGCGCATTACTATATGTGGACATATTAAGCAGTAAGTCTAAAGAAGCTAGTCAAAAAAAGCAATACAGTCGCAAAGATAATAAAGTAAGTGTAGATAAAAGTAAATTCTCGGTCATCTGATGGAAGTGATATGGCTTAGCTTGTTTCTGTTTTTGTTTGTCTGATTTAGCAAAAATCATAGATTTTGGTAACCTTATAACTATGTGAACGCAAGGAATTATTACTTAAGGTAATTAATGGACTGTCAAGGTCATTGTAAAGGAAGAAATAATGCTATTTCAATGGTTAAATACCGGAAATATCAATAACAGTTGCTTTTGTTATGGTGATGCATTGGTCTGGGCGGATTGATTCAAGAGGCAGGCATCATCCCAAATATCAGGATAAAATTTTTGTTGAACTCAATGAAGCGGAATATCAGCGGAATTCTTACCCCTAAAAGCACTTATTATACCAATTCAACCGCTACAGGTGTTACTGAGTTGAGTGGACTGGAGTCTTCATTGAAATTATACCCTAATCCGGTAATGGATGAGTTGACTATCAGTTTCACGGTTTCTGATAAGCAGCATATTTTCATTTCATTAGCAGATATGATGGGCAGGGAAATTGCTGTAATTGCTAATGGAGCATATGCAATGGGAGCACAAACCCTCAGTTTCGGAACATCATCTTTGTCAAGAGGGTTATACCTGTTAAGGGTGCAGACGGATGATGAAACGATAACCAGGAAAGTGATATTGCAATAGTGGTATAAATCACCAGACTACCTGTTCATCAGGATCTTCAAATAAAAAGAAGGCTTGCTTAATTGTTCGCGTAGATCCATGTCTGTAAACATGCAGCTTATGGTATTGCGCAGGGAGGCGCTTTTCTGTGCTTTGTTGACCACGAAATTGAAGAGCCATGAGTATTTGCAAAGGCGCTGTAATGCGGCGCTTATTTGCAGTTCTTCGCCTATGCGTTTGTAAAACACATCATCGTATGCTGTTTTGAGGAAGCCGGCAGAAAAGTTATTCGGGGTTTGAGCTTCTTTGATCGCTGCTGCTGCCAGCATGCCGCTATAAAGAGCATTGCCAATACCTTCGCCGCTGAATGGGTCGATGAGGGCGGCGGCATCACCGGTAAGTATAAAGTTGTCGCCCGATATGGGTTGGCGGGTCATGCCCAGCGGCAGTCCCCATCCCTGAATTTTTCCGGTAAGTGTTGCATTGGCAAACCGTGGGGCTATGTCCGGATTGTTTTTGATAGCATAGAGCATTTGTTCGCGCAGGTTTATTTTCTTTTTCCTTACCCGTTCAGAAAGTATACCTACGCCAACATTGGCCATCCCGTTGGGCAATGGAAATATCCATAAATACCCTGGCAGCATTTCGGGTAAAAAATGCAGCTCAATATAGTTTTCCTTATGCAGGCCGGTAACTCCCTGGTAATAACCCCGCAGCCCTATAGCATATGTTTTTGGAGCAATACTCTCGCTAAGGAATTTTTTTCGTACAATGCTTTTATCGCCATCGGCGCCAACTATAATCGGCGCTTTAATTTCGTAATTGACACCATCGTGCATCATGAGTGCCGTAACCATGCTGCCGGTATTATCAATCTGGCTAACTGATGCATTCTGGAAAATATTGCAATACTCAGATTGCATCTTACCGAAAAGAAAATTATCCAGAACCAGCCGAGGCACCGTGAATCCGGGTGCTTTGGTTTCAGGTGTACGGTTGGGAGAAAAGGGGATCTCCAGCGCTTTGCCGTTTGGTGCAACAAATGTTATGCCCCATGAGGGTAAAAATTGCTTTGCATCGGCCAGTATTTCGGTAAGCCATTCGGGATTGGCACGATTGATGACCAATGCGGTCTTGCCACTGCATGCATCGCCGCATACTTTATCGCGGGGAAAAGTATCTTTCTCAATTACGATATGCGGTATGCCATACTTTGTAAGGAAAAAAGATGTACCCGCACCGGCAGGGCCTGCACCAATAATAATTACTGAGGTGTTTAATTGAATTGTTTCCATTAACAGGTTTCAAATATAGCAGTATTTTTTTAGCGGGAATTTGGTAATTTGATTTTAATGCCTAATTTTGTTAGGTATTAATTGATGTTTAAATTTTGGAACCAAATCCGGTCATAAAAGGAAGTCTTACAACCATCATACTTAAGTTGCTGGAACAAAACAGCCGTATGTATGGTTATGAAATGACCAGGGCCGTGCGGGAGGTTACTAAAGACAGGATGGACATTACGGAAGCTGCCCTGTATCCGGCCCTTCACAAACTTGTGGATGAAGGACTGCTGGAAACAACCAGTGAGGTAGTGGAGGGGAGGATACGTAAATACTATTCGCTTACCAAAAAGGGAAAGAAAGAATCACTAATAAAAATAAATGCTTTGAAAGAGGCTTTGGAATCCTTGAATCTGATCTTAAACTCAAACTTAGGCAATGCATAAAATATCACTAAATGAAGAACAAATCTGCAAACTGATTGACTTTATAGAAAGCCGTGGTTTTCATGATCCTGGTGTAATTGTAGAAGTGCTGGATCATTTTGCGTGTAAGGTAGAAGAGAAACTGACGGATAATCCGAATATGACGCTGGAAAGCGCTATGGTAAGCGCTCATGCTGATTTTGGTGTTATTGGCTTCTATTATTTGCAGGCCAATTATGAGGCAAATACCCGGAAAAAATACAAAACAATTTATCGGGCAGAACGAAAAAAGGTGTTGTTAAATCCTGTCCTTGTTATTCCGGCTTTGATACTGGCTTTCTTGGGTTATAAAGCATTTTTATGGGCTGAAATAAATGCCATATATTGGTTAGGAAACATGGTTGGCGACCTACTTTTCCTGGCTTACATGGTAGTCTTTATTTTGATTAATGTAAAATTCAAGGCCAGGAAAAGAAACAATAAGCTATTAGAGTCAATTATGAAGGTCGATATTGTTGGGTCGTTTTATTTTAGCTTAATACTTGGGTCTGTAAGTTGGCACCATTCTCCAAAATCCTCAGTAATATTTTCTATACTGGTCCCATTGTTATGCTTTTACGTCACCATCTGGGCGCTTTCAATTTATGCTACACTAAAATCAGGTAAGCAGGAAATGGATGAGGTTTACAATTACCTCGACCGGAATAAGCCTGATAAATTAAATATGGCCCGGTGAGTCCTGGTCGCTGTTTCTGTCATCCCTTACTGCTTTGGTAAGCAAGGTAATTCCTGCTATACCTAAAGTAGTAGCGATAATGGTTGAACCGTTAAATCCGGTAAAGCTGGTGAGGTTGTTAACCGCAAGCCAAAAAGTTGCGATGATAAAAAGTACACTTGTTACTGCATTAAAAAATATACTGTTGTTCCTGTTCATAGTCTGTGATTTTTTATTTTCTTACATGCCCTAAGCTGTTGCCAATAGCATTTCGGTGAACAGCAATTTTAGGTAGGTGAAATTAGGAAGACAGCTAAAAACAAAAAAGTTAAAAGACCCGCCGGTTAAGTGTTTGGGAGATTTTAACTTTTGTTTTATGATTGCGGTAAACATACTAACCCGACTACTCTGGTATAAGGAGTAAGTGAGGCCGATTAGTGTAAAAAAGAAATTACTTTTTGAAATTTAATCTTCAATAACCACCCTGCGGGAATGACCGAATCCGACATACAGATACAGGTAGAGCATTCTGGATAGCCGCATGAGGTAAGGCTGGGCGAAGATCACAACAGCCAGGCTTGCAAAGAGGAAATAATAAACACTGTTGTCTTTGTAGGACAGACCAAATATCGGCCAGTACCAAAGCAGGTTCAGGAAAAAAAGAACCATAGTAAGTGCATAGTTGATGCCACCACCGTTATTGCTTTCCGATTTCATTTTTTCACCGCATACTTCGCATTCATCTTTAAGCAGGAGTAAACTACCAAGCGGGAACATACTCTTGTTTACAAATACAGTGCTCTTTCGGCAGCTAGGGCACTTCATGGTTAACAATGCAGGTATTAATGCAGATTTTGATGTTTGGGAAGCCATGGGGCAAAATTAATTTATTTTCGGAAACAGGTTGCGGCCGGTTTCAGTGGCCAGTAATAATGGTACATCTGTAATTCAGTCGCATTATGTTTTTCTCGGTTTTTTCTTTGCCGCCGGGAAAAGTACATTATTAAGAATCAACCGGTAACCAGGGCTGTTGGGGTGCAGACTCAGCTCAGTTGGCGGATCGCCGACGTGGTGCTCATAATCTTCGGGGTCATGGCCTCCATAGAATGTCCAGGTACCCTTGCCATATTCACCGTGTATGTAGCGTGCCTCATTGGCTGGTTTGAAATCGCCCATAACCAGTACACTTGATTTTAAAACCTCTTTTCTGAATGAGGTAGTCTGACCCATAAAGCCTTTAATGGTAGTGGTGTGATTCTGGCACAGCATACAAGGCACAGGGTCAAATTTGGCCGAAAAGGTGAAGAGTGAAAAATAATCGGTATTCATGGGCACATGCCTGAAATTGGTATTGTCTATTGAGGAGTACTCATATACATACGGGTTGATTTCCAGCATGAAATCTTTAAAAGCAAAGCATTTAGTAAAATCCAGTTTTTGCTGTGCATTAGGGTCCATAGGGTCGCCATCAAAAGCATCTGCGCAAATATCCACACCCTCGGCTGCAAGCGCTATGTCGTAGCTGTCGGTGGCAGAGCACATGGCGAACATATAACCGCCGCCTGCAACAAAGTCGCGGATTCGCTGGGCAACCGCCAGCTTTTCCATTGAAACTTTTTTATAACCATGCCTTGCCGCAGTAGCTTCTGCTTCCTTCTGGTCGTTCTGATACCAGTTAGTATTTCTGAATCCGGCCCAGAACTTACCATATTGTCCGGTAAAATCTTCGTGGTGGAGGTGCAACCAGTCGTACTTTGCCAGGTCTCCTGCCAGCATTTCATCATCATACAGCTTGTCAAATGGTATCTCGGCATATGTCAATACAAGTGTAACCGCATCATCCCAGGGTTCTTTGTTTTTTGGGGTATAAACAGCAATTCTCGGGGCTTTTTCAAGTTTTATGATATCACCATTAAAATCAGGATCGGCTATTGAATTAAGAATTCCGCCATATTGGGCGTCGCAGATAACCTCATAGGTAACCCCACGCAGCTTGCACAGCCGCTCCATACTTTCAACCTGGTCCATGACAAAACTTCCCCCTTTGTAATTAAGCAACCAGTCGATCGGGATTTGTTTTTGCAATGCGGCATAAGCGATGCCGTAAGCTTTCAAGTGGTTAGCCTGGCTCTCGGCATCCATAGGGATGAAAATTTTTGAGGCATAGGTATCTATATTCAGGAGGAGCAATGTAACCAAACCAACCCCATAAAATAACGATCTCATCTTTGTTATATTGGTTAAAGCATCTAAGTTACTGATATTTTTAATTGGGCCGGACCGGGGATGCGTTAAAAAAGTTGTAAGGCGGAGAATTGATTTTCTAAAGGACAGTTAGTTGATTGTTATTGATGCATAAAACTATGAATTACAAATGATGGTTGGATACGGGGTGGATTCATATACTTGTAAAGAAGGAACCGGGCACTAAAAAAAATCGTTGGTTTTACTTGTTATATGCTGAGTTTGGTCATGTCCCCACTGCCTGAAAACCTAACATTCGACATGTTTTTTTATGATAACAATCAGGTGCGTTTATGACGAACGTATGACTGAAAAATTAGGCTCAGCGCGGTTCTCGGAGTACTTTTGTGTCAGAGTTTTGAATCAAAGTATATGAATACGAAAGACACGCAGAACATTCAGAATTTTTGGGCAATAGGAATTAATTATAAGAAAACAGATGCTTCTTTGAGGGGCATGTTTGCAGTAAACAATGAGCAATATGATCAGCTTTTAGCGGTTGCCCCTGAGTATGGTCTTAATGAGTTTTTTATCCTTTCTACCTGTAACAGGACTGAGATATATGGTTTTGCTTCTTCTCCAAAACAATTGATCAGCCTTATTTGCAGTGTAACTGCGGGTGACGAAGCTACATTTAATGAAATTTGCTATGCAAAGAACAACAGAAGTGCCATCGAACACCTTTTTAATGTTGCTGCTGGTCTTGATTCTCAGATATTAGGTGATTATGAAATATTAGGGCAGATCAAGATTGCGGTTAAAAATGCAAAAAAACAGGGTTTTGTTGGTACATTCCTCGAAAGGCTGATTAATTCGGTATTACAGGCCTCTAAAGCTATTAAAACACATACAGCACTCAGTGGAGGTACTGTTTCCGTATCATTTGCAGCGGTACAATATATAAGAGAATTTTTTGAAGGTCCAACCAGGACTCCCGGCATGAAATGTCCATCGTCAGCCCATATGATGACAACTCCTACCATAGAGCATTATATTGCCAGGGAGAAAGTAAATATAGAGGATAAGAAAATAGTATTGCTCGGCACAGGTAAAATCGGCAAATCAACATGCCGCAATCTGGTAGACTATCTGAATACTCATAATATTACATTAATAAACAGAACTGAAGAGACAGCAAAAGAACTTGCCAGCGAACTTGGACTGAATTATGCGCCTATTGAGCGCCTGGAAAGTGAATTGGCGAGTGCAAATATAATATTGGTATCAACAAGTTCTTCAGAGCCGGTTGTTTTGGCAAATCATCTCGAAAATAAAGGCAGGAAACTGGTAATCGATTTTTCGATTCCCTGCAATACTGCGCAAGATGCTCAGAAATTGCCCAACGTGAAGTTTGTGGATGTGGATATTTTGTCGAAAATAAAGGACGAAACTTTATCTCAGCGCAAAGCGGAAGTGCCTAAAGCTGTGGCTATCATTAATACGATAATCGCAGAATTTACAGAATGGTATGAATTGCGTAAGCATGTACCTGTGCTTAAAACAGTAAAAAACAAGCTAAAAGAGATATATATTGCGCCTGTATTGGTAGGAAGCTGTATGTTTGAAGCGGAATCGAATATTGTGAATGATGATAAAATTCAGAAAGTGATCAGTTCACTTGCTGTAAAGATCAGAAAAAACAATACTTTAGGCTGTCATTTCATACAGGCAATAAACGAATACATAGCATAGTATGGACAAAATAATCAAGATAGGAACCCGTGAAAGCCAGCTAGCAGTATGGCAGGCTGAAACAGTAAAAGAACTCCTGTCTGAAAACGGATATAAGTCGGAGCTGGTTTATATTAAAAGTGAGGGGGATACAGACCTGAAAACGCCGCTATATGAAATTGGTGTTCAAGGTATTTTTACAAGAGCATTGGATATCGCGCTGCTCGGTGGTGAAATCGATATTGCAGTACATTCCATGAAAGATGTGCCAACCATAATGGCCAAAGGAATTGTACAGGCAGCGGTATTGCCCCGCGCTTCATTCAAAGATCTCCTTGTACTGAATCATGGCGCGCCTACTTCGCATCCTGCAGGTACTGCCATTATTGCAACCAGTTCAATCAGGCGCAAAGCTCAGTGGCTTAATCGCTTTCCCGGCGATCAGATAGAGAACCTCAGGGGAAATGTAAATACGAGATTAAGGAAGGTTTCTGAAAGTAAATGGCATGGCGCAATATTTGCCGCTGCCGGACTGGAGCGTATTGGGTTGCGACCTGAAAATGCCATAGAACTGGATTGGATGTTGCCGGCTCCTGCACAGGGGGCTATTATCGTTGTTACAAGAGAACTGAATACGTATTGTCTGGATGCCTGTGCTGCTTTTCATGATAATAATACTGCATTATGCACGGCTATAGAGCGTGACTTTTTAAGAGCATTATTGGGTGGTTGCTCAACACCTATAAGCGCACTGGCCAAAATTGAGGGAGATGATGTTTCTTTTGAAGGCAATATTCTTAGTAAGGATGGCAGGCTGAAAAAAGAAGTAAAGAAAAAAATGAGTATTGCCGGAGCCGCTAATTTGGGTACTAAGGCAGCAACTGAGTTATTGGCTAATGGCGGCCTGGAAATTTTAAATCTGATTCGTAATGAAGATTAATACGTATGTATTGAGTACGGCAGAGCTTGACCAGAAAATAATATCCAAAGCGCTGGAACAAGGTGTGGAGATTGATGCAGTATCATTTATTCAGGTTGAACCAATAAGGGAAGATAACCTGAAGGAAGAATTGAGTGAATTATGTAAGTTGCCTTTAACTGCGGTTTTTACAAGCGCTAATGCATTGAGCGCCATGTCATCAATATTTAGAAGTTTCAAACCCGACTGGAATATATATTGTATAGGTAATGCGACAAAAAAGGCTGTTTTGGAGTATTTTGATCCGGCGGCAATAAAGGGCACCGCATCAGATGGTGCCGGTCTGGCCAGGATTATAAAAGCGAACGAAGTTTCGGATGTCGTGTTTTTTTGCGGCGATAAACGCTTGGATGCTTTACCTGATTATTTATACAATAATGACATAATGGTTCGGGAAATCGTAGTTTATAAAACAAAAGAAACTCCGGAACAATTGATAAAGCACTATCAGGGTATCATGTTTTTTAGTCCCAATGGAGTAAACAGTTTCTTCAGGGTAAACAAAATATGGCCGCATACCGTTTTGTTTGCTATTGGCAACACTACAGCCACTGCTATTAAGGCTGTGACCAGGAATATTGTTATTGTTGGTGATACCCCTTCAAAGGAGCACCTTGTTGATAAGGTAGTAAAGTATTTTCATAAATAGTAGTTGGTTGGTTTCAGTTGCCTGGTAGTTCTTATGTGGTTATGGTAATTTTATAACAAAAGCAACAAAAATAAAGAAGGAAGAAGCTGTAAAATATACAGCGACTTCCTTCTTTTTTGTTTGAGTCAGAGATCGGTTATTCCGCTCTGTTAATCTGTTTTTGTAACCTGAAATGTTTTCTGGAAATTGATTTTATTACAGGTGACACTAATCAGGTAATTGCCCGGAACTAATTTGCTTGTTGCAGTTGCCAGGAAAGAGTTTGCACCATAAATGGGGTTATTATAAGTCCCCAGATTTTTACCACTCATGTCTGTTATTG
The DNA here is from genome assembly GCA_903903635.1 of uncultured Bacteroidota bacterium. GTDB lineage: Bacteria > Bacteroidota > Bacteroidia > Chitinophagales > Chitinophagaceae > Nemorincola. The sequence continues at coordinate 2,014 of CAIUZK010000060.1, read as the reverse complement.
TCAATGTTATATTTTCATTTTCAATATTTTCAGATGTAGATAGTACAGGTGCATCTTTAAATGGATTTGGGTTGATGCTGATTTCATTATCGCCAGGAGTTACAGTTGAACGACCTGGTTTGAAACTGCCACTGCTCCATGGTATCAACCTATGCTTCATATCGAAGCCACAACCTCCGATTTCCGAGAATGTTTCATAAAGATATGGAGATATATCGTTTTGCTTGCTAAATGCAAGAGTCGGTGTTGGTGAAATATTGGATGGTGTAAAAGAAGCGCCGAAAAATGAAAATGGCATCAAAGGATTTGCGATAAAACCACCTTCTTTTAATTGAATGGCGATATATGCATCCGAGCCAGGGTTATAGCCCGGGTCATTGAAAGCAGTATGCCATCCTACATAAAAGCTTGGCGATCCGGATATGTTATTGTTATCCCATCCAATTACAGGCATATCGTTGGTAGCGCCATTTATCACTGGTAATCCTGGCGGGATATATGATCCGTCAGTAAAGCATACGGTGGCAGGTACTCCGCCAAATGAAGGCTCAGGCCATCCTCCCGGATTATGGTTCATGATACGGGCATAAATATCATTCCTTATATTGTAGGTATAAGCCCAGTTCTGGACAGAATAATGGTCTGGGGCATCCAGCCGTATGTGAGTTGGAATGCCCGCAACAGGATTCATGTCCTCAATTACAGATGGAACAGGACACGTTGCGCAACCAAGGGCGGTACATGTCATATCAAGCATACCTCCCGGAATAATATCAGGCCAGTTTACATAGTATTCCTTAATAGCATTTGCCGGGGCAAAATAGGATGCAACATGTATTTGCTGTACACTGCTGCCGGCATGTGTAAATGCCACATCGGGTATGCTGTTTTTAGCAGTGCCCATAATGGTGAACTGATGCCCGAAAGTATTATTGTTTCCGGCACAAACATTAATACCAACGCCGGGTTGTTCCCAAACTATGGCAGTACCATATCCTTTGTGTGAATCCATAGAGATTTGGGAGTAAGTTGTCAGGCAGGAAAGTTGCCTGGTAAAGGAAGCCGTAATTCCGCCTGGTCCACCCCAATGTGAAGGACAGTTCCACTTCCATACATCAACGAAATGACCAACTCCATTCCTGTAATAAGATACGTTTATTTGTGGATTTGGCCCTGCTGAAGTGATAAGACCCACTGTCAGATTTACTTCGTTGGCGGGATATATTTGATAACCCTGGTCATAAATAACCCCGGTATAATAATCCAATGCCTGCCATGAAATACCCGAGACTGTTGGCCCTTCCCAACTACTTACGAGTAGCCAGCAGAAGGTTCCTCCTGTGCATGGCCAGGATCCAATCCAGCCGTAGTTTGAACTATTCGTAGTCATGCCTACTGGTGGTGGAGGGGAAGGTGGGTAGGCGTATTCAGTATATCCTCCGTTTGCAGGCATAAACTGAGCTTTGGTGATAAATGAGGATAAAATAAGTAGCAAAAAAATGCTCTTTTTTACCGCTGCAGTAATCAAAGACCGCTTTGTCGAAATCTTTTTCATTATTATGTTATTTGGTGAATTGCAAAGATTGATGTAATAAAATGTTAATAGTACCCGTATTTAAACGGATATATAAACATAATTAAATGAGATTTGTTTAGCTTAATTCGGAAAAGCGAATTTAATTTTATAATTTTAATTTTGATCATTGTTATAATTTTGTCAACCCAAATAGTTTCAAATCCAAATTTCGATATAATTTCATCTGTTTTTTGCTATTTTTGAGTATATTATTATCCGGCAAACAATATATATTGGCTTAATTTATAGTTTTTGACACCATGGGAAATAACTATTTAATATCAATAGCTGTAGCTGATGAAGATTCGATATACAGGTCAGGGCTAATAAGTTTATAGGTATAGGCGTTTAGATCGCAATAATGTAGCTTTGCCTTATGGAGAGGCGAATTACCTTTGCAGGTGTGAATTCAATTATGTTCCACCAACGGTTTAAAAC
>CAIUZK010000059.1 GCA_903903635.1 uncultured Bacteroidota bacterium | reverse complement strand
CGCACTTCAGCATTACTTTCACGATCAAATATTATGAAAACAGTAACAATATTTTTTAAAACTAAAATAAATCATGCATAAAAAATAATTGGCCTGCTAATGCATGCCTCTAAATGATGTCTGCTCCGCTACCGCTCTACAGCCACCCACCCGCAGGTAAATCGGAATTCGACTGTTTTTGTTCGGCAAATACTGCGCCATGCCTAAAACAACCACTTGCTTTGATGTCATTTCCAATGGAAGCAAAGCAAGAGGTTGTTTTTCCTGTACGGTATTGATACCCGGCTCCTTCGTCTCTGGGAATCAAACCTTCAGGAACGGCAGGATCACAGTCTTTGCGTCTCTCAAAAAAGTCTCATGGCTGCTACTATGTCCTGTAGGCTTTACTGCTTCCTCATTTCAAACAGAGCTTCGTTCCTTGCTCAGTTCTCATTCATTTCCAGAGCCTACAGTCCATTCGCAGCCCTTGTATGTGCTCGCCCGCTATGCCACCGGCTGCGTTACGGATTTTTGCTGCCACACGCCCTGGCTGATTGACATCCCACGCAAAAATCCTGCACTGTGCAATTTGGCGGTATCCCGCTGTATCAAATTGCCCCAGCCGGTGGCACTCGCTGGAAACCCGCATACGCTTGGTTTCCTTTTTGGCGAGCGGCTTCTTCATGACCGCAATGAAATGTTGCAGTCATGATTGGCTCTACACAGCCGCAGGCGCTTTTACCTTTTTTGCCATTAATCAGTATCGTCCGAAATTGTGATATTAATTTTCTGAGGTTTAATTATGTCATTTTTAAACCCTTTACTTTTGCTAATAGAATAGTAGTTTAAAGGCTGTTCAAAAGCATCTACCACCTTCTGCATATTTTCAATTAAATCAGATCGTTCCATCTTCTCAGAATTTCCTTTAAACATTAGATGATAAAAGGATGCCCATATAATTGCGGCATCACGAAATTCAATATCATCCTTTGGCCCTATGATTGAGATACAATTCGAGTTAGGAATAATTTCTGAAGCAAGATCTCTGTTAACCGCTGAACAAGCAGATAAAAAAAGCCTTTTACGATCAAGGCTATTGGCTAAAATTTCCCCTAGTTCGTGGTTAGTAATTTCATCCAGTGTCGTCCAAATTGAATTGTTGCCTCCATGACACGATATGTGCAAGTAGCGAAAATTGCTTTCATTAAATAATGCTACTACTTTTTTGAATTCCTTTTTTGTTCTTATGTAGTAATACTTACTCTCAATTCTACTCATTTGCAAAATGTTAGAAATGATGTGCCCTTCAAATAATTCTTTCTCTTCACCTTTAAAATCCAAGCTTTCAATTATGAATACCTTGGGTTCAGTTGTTGCGCTCATATCCCAGACAAGTAATTTTAGTTTTGAAATTCTCTTGTTAATTTTCTAAAATATTTTTTATCCTTCAGTTACCGATTTTGTTTTTTGACTATCAACATCTGGGTTTTTTATAGCGCTTTTGTCTTCTTCTTTAACAGGTTTCTTGGTATCTGAGTCAACTTTATTTTCAAACTGTTTTACAATGGTTGGCAATATTCTTTCACTAACTCCTGAAACCATTCCTAAAAAGAGAATTATATAATGGCTTTTGTTAGCAGAATTTAAAAAACTAAATACCAGGTTCGATTTAATACCCAACCAGATAAAAATCCCTGTAAGAACGCCCAATACAACTCGCAACACCCCATCTAACTTGTGAATTTTTGCGTCAACTATAATTTCCGGTTTAAAATCTTTTGCCCTTGTTATGGCGGATACAAACGCTCCGACGCCGCCAAGCATTGCTGTTTGGCAAATTGAGTGCCAATCATAACTTAAGTTTGAAATAACTTGTTTTTTAAAAACTTCCTCTGAAATTATTAATACTATCAAGATAATAAATGTCCATAACGAGGCCATTACGTAATCATTTCTAAGGATGGTTTCACCTTCTATCTTAATCTTGTTAATAGTTGTTTCCAGGATCTCATCTGCTTCAGCGTATTTATTTGAACTGGCGTTATTAGAAAATACTCTTGCTAAACCCTCAGCCAACAATGATTTGTTTTCATACGCAGTATTGTCTTTGAAAAGCTTATTGCAAATTGATTCCCAATAAGACATTTTGTTTACGATATATCCAAATTTCACTTCCGCCCCGCTTTCTATTTCATCAACCCATTGAATACAATCTTCTGAGTCTATAAAAACAATACAATTATCGTTGCTGTAAATAATTGTCTTTATTACTTTACCCAACGAAGGATCAGTCTGTCCGGCTTTTAGGGATGCGTAATCTATACTAGGTTGCCCCATAATTATTTTTTATAGAAAAGATAAACAGTATCTTCGCCAACAATGTACAAATATTATATGTTATGCGAAAGAAAGTACTATTAATTGGAAATAGCGAGGGGCTTCCAGGGGTTAAAGTTGATATAGAAAATTATAAAGGCTTTTTTAAAAGTAACTGTGGCGGTGATTGGGTTGATTTTGAAATTACAACAAAGTTAAACGCCTCAAAAAAAGATGTTATTTCTGAATTAGCAAGTATGAAAGCATTATCTCTTGACTACTCGATAATTATATTTAGTGGACACGGGGGACAAAAAAGAGAGACACTTTTAGAATTAAATAGTGCAGGGGAGTTACTGTCGGAGTCCGAATTGAAAAATATATCTCAAAGGCAACTTACTATTTATGATTGTTGTCGGTCCTACGCTCAACCGATTATGGATAGCAAAAGTTTTACCGCTATTTTAAACAAGGGGCTGTCAGACGTTAGTACTAGAGAAAGGTACGAAAAGCGAATTATGGAGGCTATACCGCAACAGGTATGTCTTTATGCATGTTCAATCGGAGAAGTTGCTCATGACACATCAAGGGGCGGAGTTTATTCAAAGTATTTCCTGCAATCCGCTAGAAATTTGCAATCATCATTTAAGTTGGTTGGAACCGCACATGAAGAAGCCGCCACTTTAACAACGGCAGATTTCAAAGATCAACACCCTGATGCAATCCTCCCACGTTGTTTAACTTCACAGCAATTGATCATTAGTATTAATCCATAAAAATCCAGTTACATCATATAAAAATTGAAAGACGTTTTATCCATTTAGCGAACGTAAATGAGTGACTTTTACAGCAAATGGAAAGTGGGTTTTTCTTTTTTCTTTGTTCATGACTGGAAGTTGAATTGTTTCAAAGTTTTCACTTAAATAATTAATCGCATATTCATGTGTAATATTGAGGGGAAGTATGTTATATTTTTTATCAGACGTGTGCCACACTTCAGCTACTTCAAGAAGCGAAATTAAATACGCCCCACCATTATTGGTATCTAATGCTGACTGGTCTTCACTTGCAGCATATAAAATTGTCCATCCACCTTCCGCTTGCTTGATTCCGCTATCAAATATTTTTCTCGTGGATAAAACGTCACCTATAAAACTTTCATATGCTTTGCTAAATAACCTTGGTTTTACACTTGTAAGTTCGTAATACCCTCTGCAAGCGTCAATTATCAGTGTTTGTTTTGGAGCTGTCGTCCGCAATTCAAGAAGAGAAATATCACCGTCCATTAATTCTAAATATTGTCGTTTATCAAACATATTAATACATCCATGGCCTGAAAAAACTATGAATGTATAATCTGCATTTGACATAAATGAGTTGACAACCTTGGATACTTCCCAAATCGTAGGGTTATATAAAGAACAAATTTCCTCCTCATACCATTCACCGCCGACATGGCTTAATAAATAAGTTACATAGCTCTCATTATCATAGTATGGGCCATTAAGAGGTCCGCTACCAGTATTATCACAAAAAATAATTAGGGCTCTCCTTTTCATTGCAACTGAATATTCATTTCAAAAGTAGGATATTTTTAATAACATAGCGTTTCATTTCTGCTCCCTGACAGCAAAGGTATCGGCCTGTTCCAAAAAGGACAAGGTCAGCACTCCCGCTTTTGCTTCGTTTGTGAATTTGAGCAACAAAATCTCCACTCCCAACGACTAAGGAACCCTGATCTATCGGGGTCGTATTTTCTTGCCCAAAACCCTGCTCCTTTCCTCCACAGTCCTAATGGCTTGTCGCTATCGGTAGCAGATACACATTTTTTAGCCGAAGTAGGCTTTTCCCATAACGAGTAAAACAATAGAGTCATGGCACAGAACAACAGACTTTCCCGACTGATGAAAATATCATGGGACATACAACGAACAAAGAGCAAGACCCGCAGCAAGTCCTTACAGGCAGCATGGGCGATATTCAGTAACGAGGATATTACCATCCAGTATTTAGCCTTACGGCTCAACCACCATAGGGAGGTAAAACCGAAAGCACTGAACCAAATGAGCATTTTCAATCAGTAACCAAATTGTAAAACATATAAAAACACGAAGTATGGAACAGATTACAGGACGGCTGGTAAGAAACGCCGAAATCAAAAAGACCAAAGACAGCAGGGAACTGGTAGCCTTTACCGTAGCAGTCAATGACCGCTATAAGCCCAAGGGCAAGGATGAAGTAAAGGAAACACGGTTCTTTAGTTGCGCGTATTGGATGGGAACTAAGGTAAAGGACGCACTTAAACAGGGAACCATCGTTAACCTGTTTGGGCGGGTCAATCTCAATGCCTATAAAGGCACAGATGGTGAGTACCATGCCAACCTGACCTTTCACGCCAGCCATATTGAAATCATTGCAGGGGTAAAGAAGGAGGGGAATACGGTGGCAACGGCAGATGTAGGGAACACAGGCGCACCGCAGACTAAGGATGACCTTCCGTTTTAGAGAAAATGCTTTTGCAATCATAAAGAGCACTCCACCCGGACAAGGATGGAGTGCTGACTTTAATGTTGATTTAAGTAAAATTATTTTTTAATCATAAGGCGGTAACTTAATGACTCAGTTTCAGAACCGATTTTTAAGAAATAGACACCGGTAGTAATACTAGGAAGTAGTATTTGTGTATTGATACTTCCTTTTTCGATAACTACATTTTTGTTGTAAACTGACTGTCCAAGCATATCTATAATTTCAAATGACACATTTTTATCGGCAGTTGAATTTAAATTTCCCTTTATGGTAAACACACCATTATTGGGATTGGGGAATATTACGATGTTATCTTTTGAAATGGATGTTTGTTTAACACCTGCGCTACTTGATAAAGTAACTTTACGAATGCGGCTATTGTTTTGATCGCAGATATACAGGTTTCCTGATGCATCTAGTGCAACATCAGATGGGAACTGAAATTCAGCAGAGGTAGCAGCGCCTCCATCACCTGAGAATCCCATCGATCCATTTCCGGCATATGTGCTGATAATACCAGCTGCATCTATCTTTCTTACAATTTGTTCGTTGGTTTGAGTGAAATAAATATTGCCTGCAACATCAATTGTGATACCTGTTGGGTCAATCTGCGCTGCGGTAGCAAGTCCACCGTTGCCCGACGTGCCAGTTGTCCCGTTGCCACCAATTGTAGAGATTATACCTGAAGTATTTATCTTCCGAATGCGTGCCTGATCGCAAATATACAGGTTACCAGCAGCGTCGAAAGTGAGATCATTCGCATTATTGAACTGTGCGGCAGTAGCTGGACCACCATCGCCCGCATAGCCTGATGTATTGTTGCCAGCTATGGTTGTGATTATACCGGAGGTGCTAATCTTGCGAATGCAGGTACTTGCCCCGATATATACATTGCCTGAGGCATCAACAGCTATCCCGCCAGCAAATACTTCCGCGGCAGTAGCCGCGCCACCATCTCCGGTATAGCCAGATGTGCCGTTGCCCGCAAATGTGGAGATGATACCTGAGGCATTAACTTTGCGAACACGCCAGTTACCTCGATCTATGATATACACGTTTCCGGAGCCATCTGCCGCTGTTCTGTATGGCTGGTATAGCTGTGCGGAAATAGCCGCACTGCCATCGCCGCTAAAGCCCGATAGCGTTGTTCCTGCAAAAGTGGAAATAGTGCCGGATGAACTTACTTTGCGGATGCAATTGTTGTAAAAGTCGGCAATATACATATTGCCTGCGCCATCCATTGATACCCCCGCTGGGTCTGACAGTTCCGCCGAGGTTGCCATGCCGCCATCACCGGAATAGGCTGCTGTGCCGTTGCCTGCAACAGTAGATATTGTTTGCGCTTGCACGCCAAACATTGAAAACAGCAGACACACTGCCATGATGTTTTGTTTTTTCATTTTTTATATGATTGATTGTTAGAAAATAAAATACCTGAGTCGTTGACATCCACCTGTCCTCGAGGGGGTCGAAACCCTATCGTACAAAGTGAAGCAACGCTCAGGCACACCTGAGCATTTTGCTAAACTTCCCTTGTACGATTTGAAATTTTCGACCTTTCGAGGACAAGAACAGTTTTGCGAAATGCAAAATCTTTATTTCTATTTTTCTCTTTCTTTTATCTATTCATACGCTGTATTTGTAAAATTTATAGTTACACAAAATAGTTTCCAACCCCTCAATTCAATCATGTAAAAGTAAGGAGAAACCATATATGGAAAGCCACCTACCCAAAGAAAAAGCCCAACATTTCTGTTGAGCTTAATAGGTTTTCATAGTAATCATTCACAACAACTGCCGTTATTCTTGCCGCTCCGGTACATCCTTCTGGTCGGGTACATTGAGGATATAGTCAGTAGCCTTCTGCGCGGCCCTGGCAGCGGTAAAGATGAACTTTTTGTCACCCTTTAGCTTTCCAAGCCAGCCTTGGAGATATGCCGTGCTGTTCTCAAACTCAGACGTAATCCCAGCAAAGGATTGGAGATAGCAGGTGCCCATCTCTGCAACTAATTCTTCCTGGGAGTAGTTGTCATCCCCAAACTCTGCCATTTGGGTCAAGGTTTCCCGTTTCAGTCTGCTTTCATGACCGGTACTGTGAACCAGTTCATGGAACAACGTGGAATAGTAGCTTTCATCGTTCTTGAAGCTACGTTTCTTGGGCATGTTTACATAGTCTTCTTTTGGGTGGTAGAACGCCTTTTGTTCCTTATGCCTGATGGACGGGCAATGCTGCATGGCAGATACAATGGATTCGCAGGATGGCAGCTCTTTAGTTTCCCGGGCAGTAGGCAGATACTTTTCGGGAATCTTGTCACATTGGGCTACATTGAAGACATAGTAGTACCGGAGGATTGATTTCTTCTTCTGATCCTTGTTTTCTTCCACCGGCTCAGTTCCTTCCTGCTTGTTATCCAGTTGGCTCCAATACACGACTACGTGTCCTTTCTCTCCTTTCTTTACACTGCCGCCTACGTCATGTACCTGTTTGAAGCTGAGGAACAAATTGTGTTCGTAACCCATCATGCTGAGGAGCATCATGTTGATGCCTCGGTAGTGTTTCTTGGAAATGAGGTTCTGGGGCAGCCCTCCTTCAGTCCAAGGTTTTCGCCACGGCACTGTACCATTGTTTAATTGTTCAATGACTTTCTCATTGATGATTTGATACACGTCTATGTGCGTGTCATTTTTCTTCGCAGTTGTTGTTTGCGTTTCCATACAAATTGATTTTGTTGTTAAAAAACTTTTGTCATTACCAGTGTAGGAAATGGAACAAACTTGCGTAAGGCAGGAGAAATATACACTTATGTATACGGGGTAAGAAATACAAAAAACGGGGAGTTTAACCCCGTTTTAATACTCATGTGAGAACAGTAAGGTGCAATAGTTGTGTTCTTGCTCGAAAGATTCTTGAGCCATCATTTCTGAGTCGCATTGGTCAATGAAGTATAGTTTTTCGCCTGTACCATTTTCATAGACTTGGAAATAGTCTATGCCCCCAGTATTCTTTACCAATTGCTGAATCTCGATGTAAATGGTTAATATCTCCTCGGGAGAGAGAGCGGCTATTACTCCTTGCGTGACTAAAAATGTTCCTGAAAACTTATATGTGCCTTCCTGTTCTTGTGGTTTGCGTGTCCATGTTGGCATAAGGAAAATGATTTTGCATTGAGTATATCAAAGCGGTATGTAGGTAAGTGTATACATAAATGGATACGGCAAAGCCCGGACATTAGATATGCCGGACTTTCGATGATTAATCCTTATACTGCTCTGCCATAGCAATGGCTTCAAACATCTTAGTGTAATATTCTTTCCGGTTGTTTCGTTCAAGAAGATATTCTTTTTGAACTTCAGGATGCTTGCTTGCCACCTTTTCGGTTAGTTCTCCTTTACTTTGGTTTTTACCCGTTTGGAGATCGTAGTCGAGTTCTGAAAGGGAATATTGGCAGACCTTTATTCCATTCCGCTTTGCTCTTTTAATAATCGAAGCCACCAGCCTATCCAATTGCGGAGAACTTTTAAGCGGGTCAATTTTCTTTAAAGACAACACTTGGATTCCATGGTATTCGCATATGCGGTCAATAGTTCCTAGTATTGCTCTCCGCTTGTCACCAGACCACATTTCAGCAAACGTCTTCACTTTCCATTCAACCAACACTCCTTTTTGTATGACGGCAAGCCCGACAACCCGAGTTCCGGGACTAATCCCGAGAAGAGCCTTTGCCATATTGTTGATTGACGAGATAGGTGAATAAAGCGCCACGAGTCTTACGAATTTGATCCTCAGGGATGGAGAGCACCTTTTGCAGAATCTTTCTGAGAAAGGCTTCTGAATATTTTTTTGCGAATCCAACATGAACGGCAAATGCTTCGTTGTCATTGAGCGCATCGGCAATTTCACGAGCAAGTTTTTCTTCTTTTGATGTAGCCATAGGGTGTATACATTAGTGTATATTTTTGTTAATAACTTCTAATCTTATGCACAGTGTCTCTATCGTTCGATTACCGTTATTTATTTTAAAATAAATAAGTCGAGCGAAGAGCGAGCGATACTGTAAGGAAGAGAAAAATAAAAAGGGTATAAGAAAGAAGCTTGTTTTCAATAAAGAAAACACGTTCAGAAAACTGAATGAAAAAATACTATAGATTATTTAGGGAGGCCTCTCTTTAATTTGCTTGTAATAATCACCATATGGTTTGCCCGGGGAACCATGAATCTTCCTGACTGCTGCCTTGCGGAGATCAAAGAGCAGTTCATCTACCATAACCCCAAAACAGACGGAAAGTAGGACTAAGTTATCGTAGCTTGGTTTCCGAATACCACGCTCCCATTGAGATATTCGAATCGGAGAAATTCCGGTTTTTCGCGCTGCCTGTCGGATTGAATATCCTCTCCTGCATCGATGTCTGCGCAATTTATATCCAACTGATGATCGTCTGGAAGCCATGTATAAACAATAGCAACGACTGGCAACTCATGTAAGGCAGGAAAAATATACACTTATGTATACACTTAGGGGATAACTACCTGTTTTCGTCTATGAAATCAGACTTTGATCGAAGGTTTCGCCAGCATTCTTGTCAGTTACCATGGCGAAGTACCGCACTTGACAACCTATTGAAAATAGGTAAAGTGCGGGCATGAATACCACAAGAAATACCAAAAAAGTCAAGGGCTACAATACGGATAAGGAACTGGCAAAAGTTAAACAACTGTTTAAGAGCATTGAGAATGACAAGAATTTGCCAACGTTTCTGAACTTCTTTCTCGAATGCCTACTAACAGGCACAGCCGAGAACGTGAACTTAAAGAAAATGTATCCGAAGGTTTATAAGAAACTAGACACCTTTCTCCAAGAGCACCGGGCGAAGATATTGGCGTTGCAGAAATAGGTTTGACCTTATAGACCACGGACAAGCAGATCATTCATTGGATGCTTCGTCATCTGAGCTCTTAAGTGTTCAGCACTTGCAGACAAATAAATTGTCGTAGTCTTTATGTCGCTATGTCCCATCATTTTAGACAGGCTATAAATATCGCAGCCACCCTCTATCATCAAAGTTGCGAAAGTATGCCTTAATTTATGCACAGTAAAAGTAACTCCAGATGCATTACTCATTTGAATTACCAGTCGCTTTAACCCATCGTTTGTATATCCAGCATTCCGGTTTAAGGAAGCAAAGAACTCGGGACACGTCTTATTCTTCCTCTTCCGTTCCTCTGCATATCGCTTCAAAATTTGAGCGAGTGTGTAGTTGATAGGTACAAAGCGATCTTTGTTTCCTTTTCCTTGTCGAACAAAGATGGTCATGTTCTCGATGTCTATGTCTGTGTATTTAAGATTTAGTAACTCCTGTTTTCGGAGACCCGCAAATACAAAAGTTGAAAAAATGGCATGATTGCGATATTGCAGAAACTTGGATTCGGCTGGATAGTTATATATCACCTCAAGCAGCCGTAGTGCGTCCTGTTTTGTTAATTTAGTCGGCAATCTCTTTTCAAGTCTCGGTTTCTCAATATCGCACATCGGGTTATTTGCCATGTACCCTTGTTTTACGCACCAGCGAAAAAATACTAACAGAGATACATGGTAAACAATGAAGGTATTAACAGACCACTTTCTTTCAGTTCTGCCGTAGTAAAACAACCAACGAACTTTCTCGTCAGTGATTTGATTTAATTGGGCAATGCCTGTAAACCGGCAAAAGCACCCTATAACATACTTATACCTTCTAATTGTAGCTTTCGACTGTCCGCGAATTGAAACTGAGTACTCACAGAACTTTTCACACAAAATGGCAATATCCATATTGACCTAATATCCCGCAATTGTTTTCTAATACGTCAATGACCTGTTTACCAAAAGAGGAGGTCTACCAAAGCATCTTTTTCCCAAATAACCCTTATTTTACAACGTATTTTTTGAAATACCCTTGCACCACCTCATTTGCAATGAGGGGGTGGCAGGTTCGAGTCCTGTAGGGTCCACAAAACGTTTTAAAATAAGGTCGAAATAGAATTTTGGCTTTATAAACAGAAATAATAGCAGGACCTGTTTATCAAGTAAAATGATGTACAGAAAAACTGTTGCAAGATATTTCGCTAAATAATAAAAATTCCTCGACACTTCAATTGTGGCAGATTAGTGGAAGAATTGCTATGCTTAAATTGATAACTTGTTAATGTCATCTTGCAGGCTTTCAGCTACAATAGATCGCAAATAGGTCATTGTCATATCCAGGCTACTATGTCCAAGAAGTTTCTGAATTTTAACTGCATTTACATCCTTTTTTGCGAGATTACATGCAAAGGAATGTCGTAAGCTATGCAGATGAAATTTCACTCCGGATTTTTCACTTAACCTTTTAACCCAGCTTTTTAATCCCTGACGGCTAAGACCTCTATCAGAAGTAGCTGAAACAATTAATTTAGATGCTGTGTATTTTCTCCCATTCCGCTCTGCTATATAGTCTCGTAAATGAAAGATAAGCATATCGTGCATGGGGATATAGCGCGATTTGTGAGATTTTGATGTTGTCCCTCTTACTGTGAGCAACTTTTTTTCAAAATCAATATCTCTGACTTCAAGTGAAATAAATTCACCTAACCGGAGACCGCATAGTATAAGTATACTTATCATTGCAGTATCTCGTCTCAAAATAAGCGAGTCACAGGTATGTAAAGTAACTGCTGAATATAATTTACGAATATCATCATTACCTAAAGCCCTCTGATCTTCATACTCAATTTTAGGTGGTTTAATTCTTTTAAGGGGATTATCTTGTCTTAAAGATTTTCTAACCAGCCATTCAAAGAAAATGTTCAGTTTGCTCCAGTATGTTCTTATTGTTGATTTCGTTACACCTACTTTCAATGTATTTTTTCCTGTTATCCTTTCAGCCGTTTGAAGACGCATAAAAAATTCAGTCAGCATTTCTGTAGTCAGGTCTCGAACATGGGTAATTTCGGGCATTACTGATGTAAAGCGCCGAAATACTTCTGAATATCCTCGAACAGTTTCAGAACTTAACCGTGAAGAAAACTGACATTCTTTTACATACTCATCAAAAAGTTGTTTGAGATTTTTTTCATTTTGCATCTAGTTTATTATCCTTCGCATCTATCTTGTAGCATAGGCAGGAGAAATATACACAAATGTATACACCCCCATAAAGGAGTGAAGTTTACCTTTTATTCCTTTTCCTTTCGTGATAGGATTTATTCATTGAAGCGGGGATACAAGCCTTTATCCCCAGGGCGCAGTATGAGAGTATCAATCGGGTTATTCGTTTGATTATTAAAAGCCTTAGCGTGCTTATAAAACAGTATGAGCTATTCCTTTAGTTCTGTGCGCCAGACTAAAAAGTCGGTCTTTTTCAAGTTGTCAGCTTTTATGCTGACTTTTTTATTGCTCATACTGCCATGCGCTCAGGTATTTGCAGATGATGTGTCGGCAACTAATTCCGATTCATCCGGCCAATCATTATCTACAGACACCACTAGTAATACTGGTGGCACGAGTAATACCAACGATACAACAATAACGAATCCTGTAACTGATCCCACAACTAATAGCGATCCAACTTCTCAGGGAGCGATTGATCCTAATCCTCAAACCACGGACACAACTAATCCTCAGTCTGATACAACACCAGTAACCCCATCTCCAACGAAGAAGATGACAAGTATGGCAAGTCCGTCAGCACCAAGTAGTCTCGGTGAGTACGGTCCACCACCCCCTACTACTGTTATCCCAGGTTCTTCAGATGCAAAACAAGTCGTTCCACAATCTGATCCAACAACCGGAGCAATGGTATATACATACAATATTGACGTACCGCCGGGAAGAAACGGAGTCCAGCCGGATATTAAACTTCAATACAACAGTCAAAATGCAACACAAAATAGCGTTGTGGGATATGGTTGGTCAGTAAACATTCCATATATCCAGAGGCAAAATAAAACAGGTAGTAATAACCTCTACACTAGCAACTATTTCACTTCAAGTATGTCAGGGGACCTTGTTAATGTCTCCGGCACAACATATGCACCACGAGTAGAGAAAGGAGATTTCACCAGCTACACATATTCGGGCGGCACATGGACTGCCACCGACAAGAGCGGAACAGTTTACACCTTTGGTTCAGTTGCTGCCAGCCGTCAGGACGATCCAAGCAATCCGTCAGATGTATATAAATGGATGCTCGAAAAGACAGCGGACACCAACGGCAACTTCGTAACATACACCTACTTCAAAGATGCTGGACAGATATATCCCGACACTATCACGTATACAAATAACGGATCGAGTACTGGAGCTTTTTCGGTGGTGTTCACCCGTGCAAGTCGTCCTGATGCCATGGAAGATGCTACCCCAGCTTTCAAGAACACAACTAACTATCGTATCTCTGAAATTGAAACGTTCAATGGCACTGCATGGGTAAAGAAATATGATCTTGCATACACCACACAAGCCCCAATCAACCGCTCGTTGCTTTCTTCGGTGACCATAAGTGGTCAAGACGGCGGAACTGTGACAACAAAGCCCGCAGATACATTTCAATATCAGGCGGTGAATTCTGGTGGATGGACAACGTATGGAGGTTGGGTATTACCGGCTGACCAATATTCTTTGGATTTCAGCGCAATGCTTGGTGTGCCGAATCCGATGGTCAGCGGACACAACGTCCAAATAAATTTAAATACATCACATGTCGCTGAAGGAACCATCGATGCACAGCTTATCGATGTAAACGGAGATGGTCTGCCCGACATAGTGCAGTCGTACCGCTGCCTTAATACCGGATGCATGACTGGCACCTATGCGGGGCTTGATAAGACATATGTGTACCTAAACACAGGCTCAGGTTGGGTCTACGATTCATCCTGGACAACACCTGCTGACCAATACTCCCTAGACAGCAGTGCAATGACTGGTAGCGCAAACCCAATGGTAAGCGGGCATAACGTACAAGTTGACCTCGATACACCACATACGAACGACAATGACATTTATGGGCAGCTCGTAGATGTCAACGGAGACGGCTTACCGGATATTATTCAGTCCTACCGCTGTCTCAACGATGGCTGTATGCCAACCACTACAGCGGGACTTGATAAGACGTATGTGTATTTGAATACCGGTTCTGGTTGGGTATATGCCCCATCCTGGACAATGCCTGCCGATCAGTATTCCCTAGACAGTAATGCAATGATTGGCAGTCCAAATCCAATGGTCAGTGGTCACAATGTACAGGTTGACCTAAATACATCTCATGCTTTAGATAACTCAGTTAGTGCGGAACTCTTTGATGTAAATGGAGATGGACGACCTGATATTGTGCAGTCGTGGCGCTGCCTCAATGATGGTTGTTTACCGACAACTACGGCGGGGCTTGATAAGACATATATATACATAAATACTGGCAGCGGCTGGGTGTATGACAATACGTGGACTATGCCTGCTGACCAGTACTCTTTAGATAGTAACGCTATGATAGGCAGTCCGAACCCAATGGTAAGCGGACATAATGTTCAAGTTGACCTTAATACGCGACACATTCTCGATAACTCAATCAGTGCTTCTTTCTCCGATGTCAATGGAGACGGCTTGCCGGATATAGTGCAATCGTACCGTTGTCTCAACACTGGCTGTTTACCAAGCACGACTGCGGGACTTGATAAAACATATGTGTACTTAAACACTGGTGACGGGTGGAAGTATGATCCTTCATGGACTATGCCAGCTGACCAAGAATCAATCGACATTAACGCAATGGCTGGTAGCCCAAACCCAATGGTGAGCGGTCATAACGTCCAAGTGAATCTGAATACTTCAAATATATTTGAAGGCACGATTGATGGGCAACTTGTAGATATAAACGGAGATGGTTTGCCGGATATTATTCAGTCATATCGCTGTCTTAATACAGGCTGTCTGCCTAGTACAACGGCTGGACTCGACAATACTTATGTTTACCTCAATACAGGCAGTGGGTGGCTATATGATCCGTCATGGACTATGCCAGCCGACCAGTATTCTTTAGATAGTAACGCTATGACCGGATCGCCAAACCCAATGGTGAGCGGACACAATGTGCATATTGACTTTGATACTGGTCATTTGAACGATAACGATGTCTTTGCAGAAATGTCTGACGCAAATGGAGACGGTATGCCAGACATTGTGCAATCATACCGTTGTCTCAACGATGGTTGTTTGCCGACAACTACAGCGGGGCTTGATAAGTCCTACATATATCAGGCAAACTACACGCCTCTAGTACTCACCGGAGTCAATTTGGGAACCGGCGGCTCATATGCGATGACCTACAAGCCGGTTAGTGAATACACCGGAGCAAACAATGCCGTTCCGTATGTTGTCCAAACACTCAATACGATAACTACCAATGACGGATTTGGAACAACAGGCACGACCACTTACACATACTCAGGTGGCACTTACTATTTCAACCCGCTTGGTTACACGACAAAAAAGTTTGCCGGATTTAAGGAGATAACGGCAACTGATGCAGCAGGTAACGTCACTAAAACTTACTACCACACCGGTAATGGCACCGATACGATTCACGGTGAATATGCCGACATGTACACTAAGATCGGAGAACCATACCGTGTCGAGCAATATGATGCTTCAGGTCACCTATTCACAGTCACTATAAACAAATGGGACGACTTCAACATCGGACTCAACCACGATTTCGTGAAGCTCATTCGTAGTACGACAGAAACGTTTGACGGAGGATCAAGCCACCGAGACACGGCTAACGAATACCAATACGACAATACCAATGGTAATTTGTTGCAGAAGATAAATTGGGGTGAAGTGACCGCGGCAAGTGATGGTTCATTTACTGACATTGGCACCGATAAGTCAGTTGAAAATATGTCCTATGCGATTCCGGTATCCGGGTATGTCACAGGAGCGCAAAGTGACGATACGGTATTAGACCAGTTTGGAAGTAAGGTACGGGAAACACGAGCCTACTATGACACCCTAGCACTCGGTTCCGTAAATCAAGGGAACCCAACTAAAACGGAAAAGTGGGTAACAGGCACCACATATGTAAATTCCAAGAAGACATATGACCCAACATATGGAACGGTGCTAAGTTCCACCGACCCTGATGGCAATACCACAACCTACACATACGATCCATTGAATCTGTATCCTGCAATCGTGACCGATGCTCTCACGCACACCACGAACTACCAGTATGATTATGCGACCGGAAAAACTACCCAGACAATCGACCCTAACGGATTCGTATACCAAACAACGTATGACGGTCTCAATCGTGTCCTAACGCAAAAGATTCCTGACTTAACA
This sequence comes from uncultured Bacteroidota bacterium, assembly GCA_903903635.1. GTDB lineage: Bacteria > Bacteroidota > Bacteroidia > Chitinophagales > Chitinophagaceae > Nemorincola. The sequence goes on along the minus strand of CAIUZK010000059.1, from coordinate 7,506 downwards.
GGGCCATACACACCTGTTTTGAAAACATCATACATATATACCGATACCACTGGTGCGGTAAGTGTGCAAGAAACTGATTACCTCGATGGCGCGACAACCGTAAACACTTACACATATCTTGATGGATTGGATCGCCCAATTCAGACCCGTAAACAAACAGAAGTTTCCGGTTCATACGATGTGAGCGATACGGTCTACAACAATCTTGGGCAGACATTAAAACAATCCTTGCCTTACACAGGTACTGGTATTGCTCGCACTCCTGCGACAACAACTGCTGCGCTCTACACTATTAACGTATACGATGCTGTTGGCCGAACAGTCAATTCGAGTAATGCGACTGGTACAACAATTAACCAATACAGTCTTTGGAATACGATAGTCACTGACCCAATGAGTAAGGTTAAAGAATATTACAAAGATGCGTATGGCAATCTTGTCCAGGTAGATGAACATAACGGGGCATCAATCTACTCGACATATTACATATGGAATCTCAATGGTAAGTTAAACAAGCTAACTGATGCTCTCGGCAACATTCGCGACTTCACCTATGACGGTCTTGGAGAGCGTCTCAGTGCGGACGATTTGCATGCTCCGGCTGACCTGACATTTGGAGTATGGAACTATGCGTATGACAACGCTGGTAATCTCATTCAAAGTGTCAGTCCAAACGCCAATACGGTAAACTACACCTATGATGCCGCAAATCGAAATTTGACCGAAAACTGGACCGGTGGCGCGGGCACGGAAGTTACTTACGGATACGACACGTGCTTTAACGGTGTTACAAAGCTTTGCTCGGTAACAATGCTCTCAGGCGCGAATACAATCTACAAATACGATTCAAATGGGAATGTTACTTGGGATGCCAAAACAATTGGTACAGGTGGCACATTTACTACACAGTACAAATACAACAGGCAAGCCAATCTCGTTACCATCCTGTACCCAAACGCAGGAGGCGTGCAGTACGTGTATGGCAACGGGGGACAGATCGCTAAAGTCCAGCACAATGAAAGTGGTGGCGGATATTCCGATGTTGTTTCCAACTTCAATTACTCACCGACAGGACAGCCAACTATCATCAACTACGCAAACGGCGTAACTACGACTAACACGTACGATGCATCCCACCTGTATCGTCTCGCCACAAAGACAAGTATTAATGGTGGAAGCACACATTTGCAGGATACGACATATTCATATGATCCAGACGGCAACATTACAAACCTTGTCGATGCTTCAGGCACCGATGGCTCAAAGACTGTAGCGTATACGTATGACGATCTTAACAGACTCCTTTCTGCGACTGCTACCGGAGTAGCGGTTGGTACGACACCCTACACCCATACCTACACGTATGATGCTATTGGAAACATCACAAACCGATCAGACGTTGGAGCATATGTTTACTCTGGTACTGGTTATGCTAACCCTCACGCAGCCACAAAGATTAACGGGGGGCCGTTGACCTATGACAACGATGGAAATGAATTGACCGACAGCACGATAGCGGATGCATGGAAATATGTTTGGAACTACAAGGACGAGCCAACGGAAATAGACTTCGGCACTGCGGCACAGTATGAGAAATATGACTATGACGGCACTCGCGTAGCGGTCTCTCAGCCTTCGAGTGCGAATTTCTATCCGAACAAGTACTACGAACTTGATTGGGCCGGTAATAACTTTGAAAATATCTATGCTGGTAATACACTCGTAGCTACTGTTGAAATACTCTCAGGAGGCGTATTCCCACACATGTACTATGTTCATACGGATGATATAAACGGCTCAAATGTTGTTTCTGACAGCACAGGAGCGCAAAACCAGCTTCTGGATTACTATCCGTATGGTAATATTCGCCTCAACGAACAGGCAACAACATTCAATGAGGAAAAGCAGTTTGGGGGACACTACTCGGATGACGGACAAACAAATCTTAACTACTTCGGAGCTCGGTATTATGATCCATCGTTTGGAAGGTTTGTTTCAGAAGACCCTAGCTTCCTTGCAATCGGGGACGACAAGCAAGTCAAGGATGACACTGGACATGACTTTACAACTTATCTTAGCGACCCTCAGTCCCTAAATTCATACAGTTACGCCGAAAACAATCCAATTACAAAAATTGACTCAAACGGAAAAAGCGCAATTCCGGCTGATCAATTCATGAATGCAGGAATTTCTCTGGAAGGTGCTGGAGCTATTTTGGACAGCACGATAATCGGTATACCAGTAGGTGCGGCTCTCCAGGTTGCTGGTGCGGTAGCCTTAGGTATTGCGGTAGTAAATTACTCTGGTAAAAATGCTGTACGGCAAGCACCAGCTGCCGTTAGTAATCCTGAAAAGTTCGGTCTAAATATGTCACCCGGCGGGCCGGAAGATTGGCAGCCACAGAATTTTGACAACAAACCTAAATGGATGAAGGCGGTAGGCATTGGTCTGGGAATTTCAGCTTTAATTTCAAGTGTTGCGGAAGAGTTTGATAATGAAAAAGAAGGAAGTCAAAATTTCCTATCATCCTCTCAGCCCAAAGACACTGGTACAGTTATCAAAGCTCCCGCTCAAACTGGCTCCCAGCAAAATAAAAATGGCATTAATAATACAAAACAAGAGAAGTAAAATATGAACTTTCATTTTTTAACTATAATTCTACATTCATTATTCGCATTATTCTGTGTGTTTGTATGGAAAAAATATAAGGATAAAAATTATTTTTGGGTATTTATTATAAATATTTTAGCCCTTGTATTTGACGTCTATAAAAACCAAATAGTCTCTTCCTCCAATTTACCTGTAAGGTTAGTTGAACTCGGGATATTTTGGCTCGCCTACATTGGGGCATGTATATATTTTCTCAATAAAAAGCAAGTGGCTAATAGTAATGGATGAAAGACTTAGGAAAGAAATAATATGAAAATCACTTACGATAAAGCAGCTGATGCCGCATACATTTACCTTAAAGATATCCCCAAAGGCGGTGTCAAAAAGACTTATTCCTGTGATCCAAATCAGCTTGGCGGAATGATTAATCTAGATTTTGACGAGAATAACATTCTTGTAGGCATTGAGATTTTAGATGCTTCAAAAAAGATTCCGAATGAGCTTATTAGTTGAAAATAACTCTTTAAATGTGCTATGGGATACCATCCAGATAAAGTCAGTATGCTGAAAATTCATCAATTCTTTGCATTAAATTAGTGCAAAAATTCAGGTGCAAAATCTTGTAATATATGCCTATATATAAAATTGAAAAACAGAAAGTAAGGCAATTAGGCCTGAAAAAAGTGGGCTTTGGCAACGAATTCGCATTAAGGGATTTCTTTGCAGATAACCTTGAAGATATCTTAGGGGTAAGATTCTTAGAAAAAGAATATCAGATAACAGATGGCAGAATTGATACCCTTGGCATAGATGAAAATGATTCGCCGGTGATCATTGAATATAAATGGAAAGAAAACGAGGAAGTCTTTGCTCAAGGTCTTCACTATTTACGCTGGCTCCGGGAAAACAAGAAGCATTTCAATTTACTTGTGCAAAGTAAGCTGGGAGCCAAAATGGAAGTAAGCTGGGAACGACCACGGGTTATTCTCATCGCCCAAGGATTCAGCCGTTACATTAAATCTGCTGTCCAGGAACATAGTAACGTTGAACTAAAAGCATATACTCTGTACGAAGGGGACATTTTGCACATTGAGAATGTATACAGTCCTTTCACTGAAAAAATCAGAGTAGAAAAAGCCGAAAAAGCAGAAACCAAAACAGACGCAGCAAAATTTGATTTGCAATACCACTTAAATATCACTTCGCCAGAAATGCAAAAAGTTTTTCTGGAATTGCGGGATATGATTCTGAAGCTTCCATCTGTTGAAGAAAAAAACGAGCAAAAAAGTGGGATTACCTACTCAACAACTAAAAGCTTTACCCGATTTGAATTTAGAGGGACTTGGATACAGGTGCTAATTAGAGACCCCGACTACTCGGAGGATACCAATAAACAGATAAAGGATGTCACTACTCACAGATGGGGATATAAAGGGATGATAAAATTCACCCCGGAATCCGACATTAATTACATTTTTGCGGTTGTTCAGGCTTCGTATAATTCGACTTTGTAAAAGGTGTATCCAGTCTTGATTCCTTCGAGCGTAACTAAGATGTTTTTTTGATTATCCAGTCTACTAATCCGGAGGCTATAGCCAGTTCAGTTATTTTATCAATAAAATAGAGCGCAACATCAGAATCATTTTTAAAATTCTGAAGGTCGGACTTGGGGCTATGCACTATGTAAAAAAACTTGTCGTATCCCGTCATTGTTGCGAACTCGTTTTGATAGTGCTGAAATTCATTTAAATCAGACTGTGATTTAATCTGAACCATCGCTCGCTCATTCGTCACAGGTGCAAAGAGATCAAGGTCTAGCGTTTTTTGAGTTTTCCCGGTTGAGCCAACACGTTGCCAACCACCTTGCCTGAAAATCAAGTCGATCAAGGTCTCAAAGTCCTTCCATTGCAAATGCTGTATGAGTGTTGATAACTTCGCTTTCAGGGTACTCATTGCTAACTCAACTTCCACAACTTCTGTAAGTTGTTCGCCATTGATTTTGGCAAGCGCATATTTTTCCTCTGGGACAGTGCAAATTGTCCCTCTGAAACCCTGTGTTTTTAGGAGTTTGCCGCTTATTGTATCTGCCGAAAGCGTTTTGCCATTAATGTCCTTGTCTGACCAACTACCAAGAACCGGCCTAGTTTTTGATTTATCGGATAACAGTGTTATTGCAGGCTTTGAGAAACACCACCAAAGTTTATTTGCATAAAAGGTAAGCCAAAGCGTATCCTCTCCTTCTTCGTAAAATTGTCTTATTTGATTAGTGTGACTTGTGGCCACTTGTTTAGGATCGTCTTTTTCTATCCAAAAATCATAGACTCCTTTCCAGTCGTTGTTAATACAAAGGTTGTGGTCTATTTCTCTATACCCAAGCCTTAAAGTTTGATTCTTTTCGATGCAATCTTGCTCATATTTTCCACCTTCACCAAGTTTTATGAACAATATTTTTTTTGGTTTAATTTTTGTCATAATTTTCTTAGTCGCTATTTAAATGAAAATATTCACTCTTATGCAATTGCGGCAAATTAGCTCTTTTTTGCTATTTGTGATTATCAACCACTAATTCCTTAGCTCCAGCTTTCCTTAAGGGTATCGAGAAGCATTTTTTTGATCAATTCTTTAGGAATGAGTTCAACTGAATTCGTTTTAGCCAGCTGAATTGCCTCCCGAGTAAAGCTGCTCGTAGCAATTACTATTGCTTTCTTACAGTCATAGTGACTTCGTGCCGCCGCAGCTTCCTGTACAGCTCTGTTACCAACACTCAAATTGGTGTAACACTTAGCCTGAATAACTATCCTTTCTTCTCCTTTGGTAGCGACCAAATCACCGCCCTGGTCTCCTGTCTTGCCAGTTAACTGTACGCTGTATCCCAAAGCTACATAAAGGCGATATAGCAATTTCTCAAAGTCCGAACCGGACAATGTATCGAAACTGTGAGTGCCTACACTAATGCTGTTTGACGTTACCTCATATTCTCGCTCATCGATATAGTGGGCAAGTAAAACACTGATGTCGGAAAGAGAAAATGTAATTGCTTTTGTTGCTAGAAAATCCTGCAAGTCATGGATTCGATTCCAATCAATTGTGTAGGTTCTGCGTGCCCATGCGTTTTTACTTTTTTCTTGACCCAATCCAAACCGTGTAATGAAATTATTTACATGATCTTCTAGTCCGGCTTGACGAATAGCAGTGAGTATACGTTCCTTTTTGCTCTTTTGTTCTTTAGCCTTCAGCTTGTACCAAAGTAGCATCAATACTATAATGACAACAAGAATAGCGATGCCGCATCGAAGCCATCGCCAGAAATTCGCTCTGTCTAAGAGGTATAGTAAAACCATGTAGGATAAATAGAGTGCCCCGATTGCCGGAACAATATCCTCAATTCCATTCTCTGTATTGCGTTGCTCTTTGTGATATTTTTTCATCGCTATTTCCTTAGCTTATCAAACCTTTATGCGATTAGCTAATGAAGTTTTCTGTCTAAAAAGACTGTAACTGTATACATAAGTGTATATTTTTCGGGTCTCCCGATACCTCTGTGAAGTATATAAGCTGTATGTATGGACAGCTTCGACATCACTCCCATTGGCATAACCAACTACCGGAACACTAATCAGAAGTTCGGTATCAAAGACAAGGATAGATTGCAGCATATCTACGTCATTGGTAAGTCCGGCACCGGCAAGAGTACCTTGCTAGAAAACATGGCTATCAGCGACATTGAACGTGGTAACGGCCTCTGCATCATAGACCCACATGGAGACATAGCGGAGGATGTTTTGAAGTACATACCGGAAGGGAGGAAGCAAGATCTCATATATTTCAATGCAACAGAAGGAGGGAAGCCAATCGCTTTCAATCCGCTTAAAGGAGTTCATCCAAAATACCACCACTTGGTTGCATCCGGTTTAGTTTCGACCTTCAAAAAGATATGGTCAGAGAGCTGGGGACCGAGGATGGAATACATACTACGGTTCACCCTGCTTACGCTTCTTTGTGTACCGGATGCAACCCTACTGGACATACAACCGCTCTTAACTGACAAGGAGACAAGAGAAAAAGCCCTGGAATATGTTGAGGACGAGCATATCCTTGCATTCTGGCACAATGAGTTTGAGAAATATTCACCAACACTGCGAAATGAAGCCATAGCCCCGATCTTGAACAAGACCGGCCTATTCATTACCAGTGATCCTCTCAAAAGAATAGTGGGTCAGAAGACAAGCAGCTTCCGGCTGCAGCAGGTACTTGATACCGGCAAGATATTGATTGTAAACCTTTCTAAAGGGCAAATCGGGGAAGATACGTCTTCGCTCCTGGGTGCCATGCTCATCAACGCTATACAGCTTGCAGCGCTCCACAGGGCAAGCATGGCGGAGCATACCCGTAAACCCTTCTATTTGTATGTAGACGAGTGCCATAGCTTCGTAACGCTATCATTTGCCAATATCCTCGCAGAAGCCCGTAAATATGGTCTGTCGCTCTTTCTAGCACACCAGTACATTGAACAGCTTGATGAGCGAGTTCAGGCAGCTATATTCGGAAATGTTGGGACTACGATTGCATTCAGGGTTGGCGCCGCTGATGCAGAGCATTTGGCTAAGGAATTCTACCCAGTGTTTACACAACACGATTTTGTTCACTTGCCACGGTACTCCATGTACTTAAAGCTGATGATTGATGAGGCTACTTCGCAACCTTTCAGTGCCGTAAGTTTTTCATGATCTACAGATTAAGAAATTGACCTGTAAACAAAAGAATTGGTTTTTTTTGCGAGTTCCATATTTCTAAAATCTGACTCATAGGCCATAAACTCATCGTGAAAATGTTCCAAATGAACAATAAAACACCAAATTTGACAACCGCCATTTAAAAAATGACCTTTGAATAATT
>CAIUZK010000058.1 GCA_903903635.1 uncultured Bacteroidota bacterium | reverse complement strand
GCAACCACCTGTATATGGTGTGGACGGCTAACGGAACCACCTCTAAACTTAACTTTGGTAACGACATTTATTTCTCAAAATCAACCGATGGTGGCAGTACCTGGAGCCCAGCCCGCATCTTAAACGACAATGTTACCAATCTTAAATCAGACCAATACTACCCTTCAATTACGGTGGGCCCGACGGGCCGTGTGGTAGTAATGTGGTGGGATAGAAGAGATGATTCTTTAAATGTAAACTCCAACATTTATCTTACTTACTCTGACGACGGCGGACAAACTTTTGTTCAGGACATTAAGGTAACCAGTATGTCTTCAAGCTTTGCCGATATCGGCCTTAAAAACGGCGGTTTCGGCATTGGAGAATATAACGCGGTATTGGCTACCAATGATTATGTAATTCCTGTATGGGCTGATGGGCGTGATGATAACGGCAATATCAACCTGTACTCGGCTTTTATTAGTACCTCGCCCAATCAGTCGGTAGGTATTAAAAATATTACTGCCATCAACGGGCCTTTGAAAATAAATTGGATTAACCAGATAAGCCGCAAAGCCCCTCTATACCTTTATAAGTCAATGGAGGCGATGAAACAAATCTGTTGATTAAGTTACCTAATATGTTCTTTCGGATGTTTCTTCCTCTTCGATTAAACCGATAGAAAAATTCATCCAGGTAATTTTCAAAATGTTGCTTAGAACAATGATGATGAATACCTCGTAGCCAATTTTTCATATTCAGTATTACTAAATGTATTTCCTTAAAATTTTGTCCCCCATCTGATAATTCATACTCCATATTCGGATATTCCGCCATTAAAGCTCTATATCCAGGAAAGCCGTCTACTCTTACATCAGCCATTGGATGCACACACCAGTCAAAAACCTTACGTAAACTTGGTGTTGTAAAATCTGCAATGGCTAAGGCGTAGGCTCTTCCCATGCGACCATCTTCTTTTACTTCCACCGCTACCTGTGCGTGTTTCTTACCTTCTAAACTCCGTCCTTGCATATTAGCCCGGTGACCTCCCACACCGAATTCATCTATATCTACCTGCCCTTCAAGTATAACCGGAGATTTGCTTTTCATAGCTTGCTGGGCCTTGCGCCTGAATAACCATGCTGTTTTCTGGTTAACATCAATCTCATCCGATAGCTCGATGCTGGATATGCCCTTTTTCTTCGAGCCTATCCGAAACAAGGCGATGAACGCCTTCTGTATCCCGAATTTGCATTTATGAAACATCGTATTAGCTGTTACAGATTCATCATACCTACAATTTTTACACCTTCTGGCATAAAGCGTATAACCTTTTCCGTATTGGTTACAACCGCATTTTTGACAGCTAAAGCCGTCTTTCCACTTTTGTTCCGCCAAATAACGATAACATGCTTCATCATCAGGATATTTCTCGAAGAACGATTGAATACTAATTTGTTTTTTCATAACCATTTTTCAGCAAATTTACCGAGTCACTACGCAATGTATTTGCGCAGTTGCGGTCTAAATGGTTAATCCAAAATAAATTCACTTTACCCTAACCCGGCAAAGAATGAATTGACGCTTTCATACGAGTCTTCTGAAGCAGGAAAAATGGAGGTGGCTGTGTATGATGTACAGAGCAAACTGGTAATGCCGTTAGGCGAGGTTCAGGTTACTGCAACCAAATCAACTGCTCCTTTGAACATC
>CAIUZK010000057.1 GCA_903903635.1 uncultured Bacteroidota bacterium | reverse complement strand
GATAGTATTGGTAAGCAAATAACTGGCTGGCGTAAAACCCAGCCTGAGTAAGCCGGAATTATTGCTGCCATGGTGGTAATAAGCGAGCATGTTTTGTTTAAAAGCGATAAGGGGACTGCTTTCTTTAAGAGGGTAGTTAAACGCGGATTGCAGGCTAATCAAATCCATGGAAAATGCTATGGCAAATGTTTTACCGTGCGGGATGCAATAAATGCAAGGAGCCTTGTATTTATAACAACGCCTTTATTTTTATTGGTAGTGGTTTTGCCAGTGCCAACTATTGGAGTTCGAGTGAGAACAACACCAACAACGCGTGGAACCAGAATTTCAATAGTGGCAACCAGAACAACAACAACAAGAACAACACAAACTACGTGCGTGCTGTTCGGGATTTTAAACAAAACAATCAGAGGCTATCTAAATAAATAATGGATAGCCTCTGATTATTTAATTCGCTTCGTTTGTATTTTGGGTTTATGCAATTGAACTTGTTTGATAAACCTACTAATGAACTGCCTGACGGAAATGGCAAGATAACCGCTGAAGCCTTGTTTGAAGCCTATTTTACCTGCCGCAAAAATAAGCGTAATACATACAATGCGCTTGCATTTGAACTGGATTATGAGCATAACCTTGTAGAGCTGCTGTATAAAATAAACAGAGGCACATACCGACCGCGGCGCAGCCTTGCATTTATTATAGATAAGCCCGTAAAACGGGAAATCTTTGCCGCTGATTTCAGGGACAGAGTAGTACACCACTTGCTGATAAACAAACTCAATCCGTATTTTGAGAAAGAGTTTATTTATGATAGTTATGCCTGCCGAACCGGTAAAGGAACTCATTTTGGCATTGACAGAGCAGATACCTTTATCAGGAAATGTTCTGAAAACTATAAGTCAGATTGCTATATACTGAAACTAGACATTGAGGGCTTCTTTATGCATATCAACCGGTACATACTTTTTGAACGATTGCAGCAATTAATAAAGAATAAATACCACGAAAATGACAGGCTGCTGGTAACCGAACTTTGCAGGATAGTAATATTTAATGACCCGGCTAATAACTGCATCATCAAGGGAAGAAAAAAAGATTGGGAGGGATTACCAGATAATAAAAGCCTTTTTCACAGCCCATCTCATTGTGGTCTTCCGATAGGCAACCTTTCAAGCCAGATTTTCGCTAATTTTTATATGAGCAACTTTGACCATTTTATTAAAAGCAAATTGGGCATACGGTATTATGGCAGGTACGTTGACGATTTTATTATTGTTCATAAAGACAAGGACTATTTAACGTCGCTTATCCCGGTTATTGCTGAATTTCTGCAATCTGATTTACAACTTACATTACATCCCAAAAAGATAGTCCTGCAACATTACAATAAAGGCTTGCAGTTTTTGGGAGCAGTAATAAAACCCGGCAGGATATGCGTTGCTAACAGAACTAGAAGTAATTTTTATACTGCTATTCAAAAACAGAATGCGATAGTAAGAAGCTGCAAGCCGGATAAGGCACAGCAAGCACATTTTTTGAGTAGTATGAATTCCTATCTCGGTATATTGAAGCATTATAAGACATACAGATTGAGGAGAAAAATGCTGACCAGATTAAGTGCATGGTGGTTGAACTATGCATATATAAGTGGTGGTATTGCTAAATTTGTTTTCAAGAGAAAGCCCGTAAGAAAAGCGTGGCTTAAATACTATCAATGAAAGTAACCCCATTTCTCAAAAAGCATGTGGATAAATACTGCCACAAATTGTAAACGCTCGATTCCAATTTGTGGCAGGTCTTCCGTAGGTTAGCCACATGGAAGCATTTATAGCATATTATCGTGTAAGCACTCAAAGGCAAGGATTATCTGGTTTAGGATTAGAAGCACAGAAAAGTTCAGTTTTATCATTCCTGAATAACAGAACCATATTAGCCGAATTTACAGATGTTGAAACCGGGAAAAATGATAACCGCCCGCAACTGCTTAAAGCGATTGAATTGGCAAAGCAAACAAATTCAACTTTATTAATTGCCAAGTTAGACAGGCTTTCAAGGAACTTAACTTTTGTATCAACCTTAATGGATACCAAAGTAAAATTCATTTGTGCCGATATGCCGGACGCTAACGAACTGACGATCCACATATTCGCAGCCTTAGCCCAATGGGAGCGTAAAAGAATAAGCGAACGGACAAAGGGCGCCATGGCTCAATTAAAGAATAGAGGCGTGAAACTGGGCACCCCGGCAAACTTTACTCTGGAAGCAAGGCAGATGGGACCAGCGAAAATTAAACAAATTGCTAATTCCAACCCGAACAACCAGAAAGCAAAAAAAGTAATCAATCTGTTAAGCAAAAACGGAAAATCATTACGGGAGATAGCCATAGAGTTGAATGAGGCAGGTTTTAAGACGGCGAAGGGCAACCAGTTCGCAGCGGAACAAGTGAGGCGTTTAATCAGCAAGGTAGCAGCATAATAAACTAAATAATTATATGATTATTACAATCAGACACCAAACAGAGAACACTATTCACAAGTTTAATGTGAAAGACCCGGATAGCCTTGCATCATTAGAAGTATGGGCTATCTGTTTGGAAATGAATGTAAAGGCTGTTGTGGTAAATGGCAAGTATTATGAAACTAAATAATTGCATCAACACATTTTAATTTTATAGTTTCATTTCATATCGCAATAAAATTAAAAAGAGTTGATAAGCATATTGAAATACTGATTTTAATGCAACCCCTATCAGAAATGAAAAGATTGCTTAAAATCAGGGCTGGTGGCAGATAGGTGGATTTTTTAACAGACACT
>CAIUZK010000056.1 GCA_903903635.1 uncultured Bacteroidota bacterium | reverse complement strand
TTAACTGCTATAGCTTTAGCGAAGGCATGTTTATTAAGTTGCCAGAGCCGCGAATAGCAAGCCTATTTAAAGATTTGGCAATGCAGAGAAAATGGAAAAGAACAGGTTAGAATGTATTAGTTATTTTTTAACAATGCCTAAAGTAGTCCGGCGGGAAAATCAGCTTGCTATATTTTAAAATAGCCCAGATAGCAATTTTGAAAAATCATTGGCTTCAGCTCCGAACTGAGGTTGTTTTATTCAAAAAGTATTTTTTTAAGGTAAAGCATCAATAAATTATCATCAGGTTTTTGCTACTTTAATAGTTTTTTTACTTTTGAATAAAGACTGGTAATGTTGACTAAAGAAGAACAGGACGAAATTTATTATCAATTGGCTCTATCCTTTGTGCCCGGAGTAGGCAGCAAGACAGGCAGGGCCTTGCTTGAGCGCTTTGGAAGCGCTACCCAGGTGTTTAAGTCGCCATTAAAGGAATTGAAAACGATTGAAGGCATAACGGAAATAAGGGCAAAGGGGTTTAAGGATGAGGCTGTGATGGATAAGGCAGGAAAAGAACTGGAATTTATTCTGAAGAATGATATTAAGGTACTATATACCGATCATAATTACCCGAAACGGCTGGCTAATTGCAGTGATGCTCCTTTGTTACTGTTTTACAAAGGCAATGCCGACCTCGATGCAGCCAAAATAGTGGCCATTGTGGGTACAAGAAAAAATACCGATTATGGCCATCGCCTTTGCGAAGATCTGGTCGAAGGATTGGGCGCACTTGAAGATGTATTAGTGGTAAGTGGGCTTGCATTGGGTATAGATGCCATTGCGCATAAAAAATGTGTACAGCAAGGCGTGGCTACAGTAGGTGTTTTAGGCCATGGATTAGACAGGATATATCCATTTACCCACGCGCCACTGGCGGAACAAATGGTGGTCCATGGCGGTGTGCTTACTGAATTTACCCATGAAACACTACCGGACCGAAACAACTTCCCGATGCGAAACCGTATAGTGGCAGGCATGAGTGATGTAACGGTAGTAGTTGAAAGCCATGTCACAGGTGGCGCGCTTATTACAGCCAGGCTGGCAAGTGGATACAATCGCGAAGTTGCGGCCTTTCCAGGCAGGGTAACGGATACCAGGAGCGAAGGTTGTAATCAGTTGATAAGAACAAACCTGGCAGCTATGATTACCAAACCTGAAGAACTTATTGAACTGATGAACTGGAATAAAGACCCCAGACCAAAGGTTATTCAGAAACAATTATTCATCAACCTGCTTCCTGATGAGCAGAAAATAATTGACTTGCTTATGAACCGGGACAGTATACATGCCGATGAATTGTACCACCACACAGGCCTTGCCAATTCGCAACTGGCTGCCACGTTACTGCAACTGGAAATGCAGGGCCTTATAAAGACCCTGCCTGGCAAGTATTACCGGATGAATTGATGTTACTTATACATTTAGGCTATTGCCCCGGAATACCATTTTTTCAGAAAATTCTTTCCGTTGTTATACATGATATCCCTGATTTTTTCCTTCAGGTTTTTGGTATCTATGGTGTCTTTTGTGCCGGGTAAAATAGGTTTATTGTACTTCCTGTTGTAGTGGCGATAAGAGCTTTCGGCTGAAATAATTATGGGCAACAAATTATCTTCAAGGTCTTTGAGCTGGGTGCAGTTTTCTGAATAGATCAGCGGATCAATCAATCCGTCATAATCACTGCCTAATACAATGTGCGACCAGGGATCTTTTGTGGTTTTAGTGTTGCCTACTGCCACGATGTGGAGTATATGCAATGCAAAATTGACCAGTTCTCTTAATTGATCCCGCTGCATGCTGTTTAAGTCTCTGTCCGGATCGACCTCAAGGTCGCTATCGGGGTAAATGGGTATTTCGGGTATTGTTGCTGAGGCATCATAAAGTCCCGGTTCATCAGATGCTTTATCTACAAAGAAGTAATGGTATTCTTCAGGAGAAAGGTATTCGGGATTGTCCAGGTCGAACTTATCCGAATCCGGCACATCAAACTGGCTGCCCGAGCCCTTGGTGGTATTTTTAATGCCAAGTATTCTGCGGTCCAGGCTTATGCCAATCATTCCATCGCTTTCCAGAATATTGATGATATCTTCATCCATCAGGTTGATCGACCAGGTGTTGAAGTGGTAGTTGGTAGCTGCAAGGTCGGTTGAATTTTCCATAGCAACAGTCCGTACTGTAGTTTCAATTTTTACAGGCCGGTTATGCGCATCAGATAATCGGTTGGTCCTGTTGATCCATTCTGGAATGGTATACCCTGTTACGCCCATATGCGTTGCCAGAATCGGTAGTGTATAACCTTTTTCCTTCCGGTACTTGTAAAAATCAAGACGCGATTTCAGGCTCATGTGCTTTACATCAATCAGAACAGGTGTTTTCCTGCCATCTGCGGTCATGCCATATGCCGAGTCAATTACTTCCTTGCCCTGTGGGGTTAGTCCCAATCCTGAGGGGTAGAAATTGTCATTCATCAGCAACTTCATACCAAACGCATGTGTTGCCAAAGGGAGTTCTGCGATATAGGTCAGATGGGTCAGGGTAAGGTAAAGCAGGTCCATATCTTCAGCCCACATAGCTTTAAACAGATGTTCCAGGCTTTTACCCGGACTAAGTATTGTTCCGGAATTTGTAGAAAAATCGGAATACATTTCATCGAAGTTGCCAGGAACAGGTTTGTCCAGGTTTTCGGGCAAACCGGGGTCTTTAGTGATCAGGTTCCTGTTCAGGTTATGGCCACCTTCGATAGAAAATGCAAAGGTTGGCAGAGATAAATTGTCAAGGTCGAGTGCCGGGTTTTTCCTTGTCAGGATATTGATCATGCCCTTTGACGTGGAATTATAGTAGTAGCCTATATTGGCTAGTATAGCATACAGGTTAAGCTCTTTTATGAACAGGTGGTAATAAGAGGTTTGCGCATTTATTATCAGGTCGAAATATCGTTTGTCCAGCGGGGCAGAAATGCGGCTTCTTAAAATGTCGCCAACCAGATTATGTCCATCCGCAATGGCATGTTCCAGTGAAACAATACTGGCGATGGAAAGCATTTCGGTACTTGCCTTGATCTGGTTAAAACTGCACTGGCTTCCCAGTATGTGCAGGGCTTTTTCATCAATGTAATTCAGGATGTCATTGTTCATCCTGATATCCTGCATCAGGTTGATCTGTGGTCTCTTGCTCGGATAGTCAGCCTCATAATTGCATAAGAACTGCTTGAACATCGGGTGGAAATGGAAATCGAAGAAGTTTGGCATAGTAGTTTATTTTTGATGTACTCAAAAATATAAAAACTATACTTAAAGTCAAATTTTATGGTATAAAGTTTTTTGAATTGATGTAAGGCCTTATTTCATTTTCATTTGAGCAAAATAAGGATGCTCAGGATTTACTATAAGTTCCTGCCTTAATGGATGAATCAATACATCCATATCCTCTAATGGAATAGCCCCTAATAATGGTTCTGAATCACCAGGCAGGATCATTGCCCGGCATGAAGTTTGCCTGTTTTTAAACCTAAGCTCGACTGATGAAACAACATCACATTCAACAATGCGGCCATCAGCCATTTGGGCTTTTCTCTTTTCTACTATCGGGAATTGCAGTTGTTCCTGTATACTTTCGTTTATGGCCAGCATATAGGAGCCGGTATCAACCAGGATATTAATGGGCATTCGCTTCACTTCTTCCTGTCCAATCATATGCCTGCGGGCAAGTGCCAAATCGTCACCGTTAATCAATTCTATATCAGCATATATTAAGCCCATGATTGCAATTTTAAGTCTTCACAAATATACCATTTTTCTTTTTGATAGATTTTTTGTCTTGGGTTTTCATCGTCCTTAAGAAAGTGGCGGTTATTATCGCTTGTCATTAATAATTTCTCCATTTCGACTGATTTTTTTGCAAACATTGTGCAATCCTTTGCCATCAACCCCAAGGTCTGTATTACGGTAATTTAAAAAACCGTCACCTTGTACCCACCAAAGAATTATTGTTGAATCAGGTAAAATAATCCAGTTAGACCAATCTCCTTTATTCTCATCATGTATAACAAAATATATTCCCCGCCTTAAAAAAATATTGTCAAGTCGAAAATTACATCCACAATAAATTTCTTTCGACACAGCTAATGCCGCTGTCTCGTCTCTGCCACTCCCGATTTTCATGGAATCCATCCAATGCCGTTGCAGTACATCATTATCGTAATTTTTCCATTCTATTTCTGATTTATTAAAACCATCAATTACTGTGTTATTGATTGAAGCTCCGTTTTCAAAATTAATCATCAATTTTCTGCTGGAATCGGCAAGCAAATAATTTCTGATAAATGGGATTTCTTGTACTGTCTGTACAAGTTTAAATCCTTTATTTAGTATAGAATCTCTTGAATAAATAGTATTTTTTTCTCTGGTTAAATACAAATCAATATTCAAATTCGCCAGCATAAAAAAATCATGCAACTCAAACTTAAGTACTTGTTTATCTCCCGAGATATATCCATCCCTGTAGGGGTATTCAGATGAACTAACAATTGTGTATTTGGCTTTTAACTCGTCAACCTCTTTTGCAAATTCTAAAATGGCAAGTTCATTCATTTTTTTTTCGCACTTATCATGATAAATATCATTCACAAGAGCAGGAATCAACCACTGTTGAGAGTTGAACCTTCTTTTGTTGTAACTTGAATTCATTGGCAGAATTTGTGAAATTAATATCGGAATAGCAGGATTAAATGATAGATCAGAATCAATTTTCCATGGCATGCCCATTGAATTTCCATTTGCTTCTATCGTTATTGGCCTTAAATCTTTATAATAAAATATTGCTTTAAAATCTATGCCCTGATCCGAAGATGAAAAACCTCCTTGCACAAGTACACTGTTTAATGCTTGCTCGAAATTATCAACCTCAGAAAGTTGTTGCTTAACAAAAGTAATTTTTTGAGGAGTCCAATGGTTGCAATTATCTTCTACATAAGAAAAAAGTTTGTCGGCATTCGATAGAATCCAATCTTTACCATAACCGAAATTTTGTAGTTGCAATTTTGGAAAACTATTGTCATTTATAGCATTCAACAATGACGTAATCTTATCAATTGATATAGCCTTCATTTTTTTTATTGATGAAGATTTCTTTTCCCCTTTGTTGTCTCTGATGTACTTGTAAGTTTGGTAAATCACAAACTTGTTGCCTTTATTGACAGCTACATACTTGTATTGGTAGGAGTTTAAAAAAACGTAAGTGTTGTCATATATAACGATACTATCGGGTTGTAAAGCGTACCCGATCTTAATACCGAAGATGAAAATTATGATAATTTGGCTAAGTAAGTGTTTCAAGAATTAAAAGGTACAACAAAAATGCAACATTGTGTTTCTTTCAAAAAACCTGAAAATCCGGATTTTTTTAACTCATAGAAAATTTGGCATTTTCTTGATCTTTTAAAAATGATTTTAAACCCAATATTAAAGAACAGGTCTTTAAAGCAATTTCTTGTCCGTAAAATTTTCAAGAGGAGGATGTCGAATAACTCTTTAAGTAGAAAGGAGAAGGCGTTAATCCAAGAAGAAAGCTGTTAACGCATTATTGTTGTTTGTAGCTCACACCACTTCTCCTTCCAGGTCATAATCAAACGCCTTGGTGATTTTTACGGTTACAAAATCACCTATCGGTAAGGCTTTCTTGCTGTGTATGATCACTTCATTATCCACCTCTACACTATCAAACTCAGTGCGGGCAAGGTATCGCCCTGATTCTTTTTTATCAACAATTACTTTGTAGGTATTGCCGATTTTTTCCTGGTTCTTCTCAAATGAGATCTCCTGTTGCACCTCCATTATCTCCTGAGCCCGTGCTTCCTTCTCCTCTGCCGGAACATCATCCACCAGGTCATGGGCGGTTGTGTTTTCTTCGTGCGAATAGGTGAAAATCCCTACACGATCAAGACGGGTATCTACCAGGAACTGCTTCAGGTCTTCCACATCATCTCTTGTTTCGCCGGGGAAACCGGTAATCAGGGTAGTGCGGATACATATTCCGGGAACCCGCTCCCGCACATTGCTTATTAGTTCTGTGATCTCCTCCCTTGTAATCTGGCGCTTCATGGCCTGCAACATATTATTCGAAATGTGCTGCAAGGGCATATCCAGGTAATTGCAGATATTATCCCGCTCTCGCATCACATCAAGTATCTCAAGCGGAAATTTAGATGGATATGCATAATGTAATCTAATCCAATGCAATCCGTATATATCCGACAGATGCTTGAGCAGATCCGGCAGTGCTCTTTTCTTGTATATATCCAGGCCGTAATAGGTGAGTTCCTGGGCAATGAGCATGATCTCCTTAACCCCCATTTTTACCAATCGACGGGCTTCAGATATTACTTCCTCAATGGTTTTCGAAACGTGGCCACCCCTCATCAGGGGTATCGCGCAGAAAGAACAGGTACGGTTGCAGCCTTCCGATATTTTGAGGTAGGCATAATGCTTTGGGGTACTTAACAGCCTTTCGCCTATCAGCTCAGCCTTATAATCAGCATTGAACTGTTTCAGCATCAAAGGCAGTTCCATGGTTCCAAACCAGGCATCAACTTCAGGTATCTCCTTCAGCAGGTCCTGCCGGTAACGTTCACTCAGGCAGCCCGTAACATAAACTTTGTCCAGTTTGCCGGCTCGCTTTAAGGCAACCTGGTCCAATATGGTATTTACACTTTCTTCCTTAGCCTTATCAATAAAACCACAGGTATTAACAACAACAATATTATGATCGAGCTTGCGGTTTTCATGGATCACGTCAATGCCGTTGGCATTAAGTTGCCCGCTTAATACTTCACTATCAACCATATTCTTGGAACAGCCAAGTGTAATGATGTTAACCTTGTTTTGTTTTAATGATCTTGTTTTCAATTAGTTATTATGAGTTATTTAAATAAAAGGTAAAGAAGGAAAAGGATATTCTATTTGAGAAAACATATTGGTTATTTCTTTCTCATAAATATCCTCACCGGCACACCACTGAAATTAAAGTGGCTGCGTAATTTATTTTCCAGGAAGTTCTTATAAGGTTCTTTAATGCCATCCGGATGGTTGGCAAAAAAGGCAAATGAAGGTACGGCTGTGGGTACCTGCTGTACAAATTTGATCTTAACAGAATAACCTCGTGTCATTGGGGCAGGGTAGCGCTCTATTTCACGCAGCATAATTTCGTTGAGCACAGAAGTTGTTACTCTGCGGTTGCGGTTGTCATATACTTCCAGCGCCTTCTCCATTCCCTGGAAGATCCTGGATTTCTCGGTTGCCGATATAAATATCACCGGAACATCGGTAAATGGTTCCAGCTTTTCTTTCATCTCCTTTTCAAAATCACGGGCAGTATTGGTTTCCTTCTTAACAAGATCCCATTTATTCACCAGTATCACAACACCCTTACCCTTTCTTGTAGCCAGGCTGAAAATGCTCACATCCTGTGCGGTAATGCCATTGGTGGCATCTATCAACAGCATACATACATCTGCTTCATCCATTGCCCTGATTGCCCTGATTACCGAATAAAACTCCAGGTCTTCATGCACATTTTTCTTCTTCCTGATCCCGGCGGTATCTATAAGTATAAATTCTTTCCCGAATAACTTGTAGTGCATATTGATGGTGTCGCGGGTAGTGCCGGCGATATCCGAAACAATGGTACGCTCCTGGTTGACCAGTGCATTTAGCAAGGTTGATTTACCTGCATTCGGCTGACCAATAATGGCAAATTTAGGTAACGGATTACCGTCCTTATCCATTTCTATTACCTCTTCCTCTTCTGATATGTTATTTACTACCTCATCCAGCAATTCACCCGTTCCGCTTCCGGATATGGAAGACAGCATGAAGGTGTTTGGAAAGCCAAGGGAGTAGAATTCGGTAGCATACAATGCCCTTTCCTGGTTATCTACTTTGTTTACTACCAACAAAACAGGCTTGGTAGACCGGCGTAAAACCTCAGCCATGTCCTCATCCTGTCCGGTAATGCCGGTTGTGGTGTCGCAAACAAACATAATAAGATCAGCTTCTTCAATAGCAATCTCTACCTGTTTGCGTATTTCGCGTTCAAATACATCTTCAGATTTGGCAACAAAGCCACCTGTATCTATTACATTGAATATCTTCCCGTTCCAGTCGGCAATACCATATTGCCTGTCGCGGGTCACACCGCTTTGGTCATCTACTATAGCTTTGCGTTGCTCCAATAAACGATTAAATAATGTAGACTTACCTACATTAGGCCTCCCCACAATTGCAACCGTAAAACCCGCCATACTTTTATTTTTGAGGGTGCAAAGGTAATTCTAAATATACAGCGAAACTCTATTTTGAATAAATAAGAATGTTAAAACGGGATTCCACTATATTTGCGACATAAATTTCCGGTTTATGATTAAACATGTATACGTACTTGCCCTGGCTTTGATTCTTAGTATCTCTGCAAAGGCTGCTCCCGGCGATACCACCTGGGTGGATGCTACAAATGCCCAGCTTTCCTGGTTTGGTAGTTATGATAGTACTGTGGTTTTTCCTCATGGTAAAACTTTCCGCAGCATCTATATGATATTTACCCTCGGGAAATACATGTGCTCAGGTTATGACCCTGCTCATGCCGGCACAGGCACCGGTGGCACCGGTTGGTGCGGCGATTGGGACTACACTGTTCTTAATTACGTTATTACACCTAATGGCGATAGCTATGAACTGGGCAGGTTTATTACGCCATATGCCAATGCGTTGAACCCGCGCACACCATGGAGCGCCACACAAACCTATGTTTATGATGTTACCGACTATGCCCCGGTTTTGCATGATACCGCAAAAATCAGGATCGCATTCTCCGGCTATTCAGGCGGTTTTACAGGCAAAATAAGATTTGCCTTTATAGAAGGCGCCCCTGACAGGGATGTAACCGGTATTAAAAGGATCTGGACGGGAAGCTATGGTTATGGTGGCACACCCGATATCAATTCTCATTTTACTCCCGCCATTCTTACAGCGCCGGAATATACCCAATCTGCTACTTTTAAGTTTATTGTTACCGGTCATGGATCAGATGCCAACGGATGTTGTGAGTTTATGTCGCACAATTACCAGGTGGTACTGAATAACAGCATTATTGCCGATCAGCCCATCTGGCGCAGCGATTGCGGATCAAATGAGCTCTATCCCCAGTCAGGCACATGGATTTTCGAAAGGGGCAACTGGTGTCCCGGTGCGCAGGTACGTGATAATTTCCATAACATTCCGGGCATTGTAGCCGGTTCTACTTTCCGGCTGGGTTTGCAATTCGACCCCTATACCGGCGGAGGTAGCTACTCTACCGAGGGAATTCTGTTCTATTACGGCGCAATGAAGAAAATACTGGATGCCTCAATTGATGATATTATTGCCCCTACCAGCGATGATAATCATTTCAGGGAAAACCCTATCTGCGGATCACCCGTTATCAGTGTTAAAAACAGGGGGCGGTCTACTATCAATACCATTACCTTCCAGTATGGTATTAAAGGCGCAGCAATGCAGACCTACAAATGGACCGGCAGCCTGGCGACATTCGAGAGCAAGGAAATCACTTTACCCGGTGTAACCGGATTGAATAACATTGCCGGAGATACCCTGACACATGGCTTTATTGCAAAAATCCTGACGGTAAATGGCGCATATGATGCAGATTCTACCAACAATGTTGCCTCTTCTACTTTCTTATCGGCTCCATACTGGCCTAATAAGTTCAAGGTGGTAATGTTTACAAATAACGAAGGTATCGCAACCGGATCCTCAACATCTGAGAGTAGCTGGATAATTTATGATAAAAATAGTAATATCGTAGCTCAGCGAACCAATAACGTAATTACCAAATTGTACACCGACACAGTAAAACTGCCTACCGGATTCTACAAAATGGTTGTGTATGACAGCAGTTGCGATGGACTTAACTGGTGGTTATTCCCTCAAATGGGTATTACGCCGGGTTATATCAATGTGAAGAAAATGAATAATGTGCTTATCCCTATGAAGGGCTTTAATTATTCCGGCACTTACAACAACGATTATGGTTGCGGCCATACCCAGTATTTTTACACCGTCGATTCTACTGCAGGTATTACCAATATCAACGAAGGGGATATGGTTATGGATGTTTATCCTAATCCTGCTCAGAATATCGTGAATGTTGAGATTGGCGGTGTTGATAACCTGAATGGCAGAATACAGATTATAGATGCCTTAGGCAGGGTAGTAACTGATATAAAGAGTACCAGTGTTCATCAGCAACTGGATACACACAATCTGGTAAGCGGACTGTACACTATTGTTTTCTTCAATGAAGCTACCGGCAATAAGCTTACTTCCAGGTTATTGATAGCAAAATAACCGCTCTTGATATTTGAATTGGAACAGGCTGCTCTTTTTGCAGCCTGTTTTGTTAATCCGGATAGTTATTGTTTGCTACTTTTGTCTTAGTTATGAACGACCGTATTGATAAAATAAAATCATTCCTTACCCAGTCGCCGGATGATTGTTTCCTGAACCACGCCCTGGCGCTGGAGTATATAAAGCTGGGAAATGAAGCCCTGGCCAGAACGCATTTCGAGATCAATCTGAAAAATGATCCGGCCTATGTTGCTACCTATTATCATCTGGGTAAATTGTTAGAGCGCATTAAGGAGCAGGATCTGGCAATAAAAATTTATGAAGAGGGTATGGCCCAGGCTAAAGCGGTTAAGGATATGCATTCCTACAGCGAATTGCAGGGGGCCTATGAAGAACTTGTTTATTAACAGCGGAACTATTTAAAATTTAATGCAGATGTCAGGCTTGCCGGATCGGTTCAGGAAAGAGTGGGTTGAAAAGAAGTACATTGCCCCAGGTGAAACTGTGCTTGTTGCGGTCAGCGGCGGATCTGATTCAATGGTTTTGGCCGACCTGTTTCTGAAGAGTAAGATCAGTTTCGCAGTAGCCCATTGCAACTTCGGACTCAGAGGCCAGGCCTCTGATCTTGATGAGCAATTGGTGCGCGATTGGTGCGCTTTGCATGCTGTCCGGTTCCATACCATCCTTTTTGATACCAGGGCGAAATCTATTGAGTGGAAAAAAGGCACCCAGGAAACTGCCCGGGAACTGCGCTATCAGTGGTTTGAAGAAATAAGGCAACAGCATGGTTATGCCAAAATAGTTACTGCCCATCATGCCAATGATAATTTAGAGACCTTACTCATCAATCTTTTCAGGGGTACCGGTATCAGCGGATTGCATGGCATAAGGCCGGTAAATGGCCGTATTATAAGGCCGCTGTTGTTTGCCGGCAAAGAGTTGATTGCAGAATATACCCTCACACATAATATCCCATACCGCGATGATGCATCAAACGAATCTGATGATTATCTGCGAAATGCTATCAGGCACAATGTAATTCCTGAGGTGCAGAAGTTATTTCCCGGTGTAGTGGGCAATGTGGCCGGGAGTATTATTCACTTTTCCGAAAGCGAATTGCTCTATAATCAGGCAATTGAAAAAGAAAGAAAGACGCTTATTGAGCAAAGAGGGCGCGATTGGTACATTCCCGTGCTGAAGCTCAGGCACAGGCAGCCATTGGCAACCATTGTTTATGAGTTATTGCACCCCTTCGGCTTTTCCTCTGCTCAGGTGCCCGATGTTATAGCCCTTCTGTCGGCACAAACAGGCCATTATATTTTGTCGCCTTCGCATCGCATTATCCGCAACCGCGATTTCCTGGTTATCACAACCATACCCTCTGCCGCCGCCGATCTGATCCTGATTGAGTCGGTGCCCTGCACCGTGAATGCAGGATCTTATGTTTATAAATGCTCCATACAGGATAAGCCCGAAGTAGTGCCCGCCGGCAAGGACGAAGCCTGGCTGGACATGACCGATATTAAATTCCCTCTTATACTCCGCAAGTGGCGAAATGGAGATTATCTCTATCCGTTGGGTATGAAAATGAAAAAGAAGAAGGTAAGCAGGCTGCTGATAGATGAAAAGATATCATTGCCCGGTAAAGAAGAAATCAGGATACTGGAATGCAATAAAAAGATTGCATGGGTATCCGGTATCCGGATCGATGAACGGTTTAAAATAAAAAACACCACAACCAAAGTGCTGGTTGTAAAGCGTGAGTTATCTCATGTTTTGTAGTTCGTCCAGGAACAACCTGCCGTGGGTTGGATCGTTGAAAAAGGCAAAAACAAATCCATAAACGGCCCCCCAGAAATGGGCATCATGCCCTATATTGTCATTTCCTTTGCGTGCCGAGTAGGCCGAATAGATAAGGTACAGCACACCGAACAGAACGGCGGGAATGCCTACCGGAATGAATATAAAACCGATCTTCGACCAGGGATGGAAGTAGATGAATGCAAAGATTATAGCCGATACGCCGCCCGATGCCCCCAGGGCCGAATAATAACTATGCAGCCGGTGCTTGAAAAATGCTGGCAGCGATGCTACAATGATGGCGGTAAGGTAGAGCAATACATATACCCACTGAAAGGTAAGCTCACTGAAGATACTCTCCATATAGTTGCCAAAAGCATACAGTGCATACATATTGAAAAACAGGTGCCCGTAATCGCCATGAATAAATCCTGACGAAAGCAGCCTGTAATATTCCGATGGATTATCCATTCCAAAGGGGAATAGTATCAGTTTGTTGTTGATATCCCTGTTGCTGAAAGCCCCCAGCGATATCAGAACAGTAACCGCTATTATTATGTTGGTATAAGTCATTGTGGCAAATCTGAAATGCGAAAGTAGTGAAAAGGTACTGTTTCAATAGGCCGGGTAAATACTTCACCTTAAATATCACCCTGATCAGATATGGTGATAGGGCGAATTGTTAAGTATACTGAACGAACGGTAAACCTGCTCGGCCACGATCAGCCGCACAAGTTGATGCGGGAAAACCAGGTTAGACAGCGACCAGCACTGATTGGCGCGTTTTTTCACCGCATCGGTTACCCCGAAAGCGCCGCCTATAAGTATTACCAGCGTTTTTGTCCCCTGGTTCATGCACCATTGAAATTGTTGGGACCACTGAACCGAGTTAAGCGGTTTCCCCCGCTCATCCAGCAGCACCAGGTATTGATTGGCATTGAGTTTCTTAAGTATCATTTCTTCCTCCATACTTTTGGTGCGCTCAATATCGGTAGTAGCCGCCTTCTTGGGTGCTTGCAGCACTACCAGGCTTACAGGGTTATAAGGCCGGGTTTTCTGAAAGAAATATTGCAGGCCATCCTCAATGAACGGCTCATTTTCTTTTCCCACCGACCAGATTTCAATATTCATGCAGTTGTAGTTTACACCCCAAAGGTGAAATATTTTGGGGTTCTATGAAAAACTATTTGTAAAAATATGCAGACTTCCGTATCTTTGCACTCCCTTAGCAGAAAATGGCTGCGTAGCTCAACTGAATAGAGCATCTCACTACGGATGAGAAGGTTTCAGGTTTGAATCCTGACGCGGTCACAGAGAAGTCAATAATAGCCTTGTAAATCAATGATTTATGAGGCTATTTTCTTTGATGGTACAGCATAGGTAATACAATTGAATATTGACTGTTTTTTTCTCAATTCTGATCAAGTTTAAAAGGCTTGCTTTTACTAGGTATAACTTCGACCAGTGGAGCATGGTAAATAATTTACTTCTGTAAAACAAAATTTGCCATATAAGCAATACAAACAATTCCAATAGAGTATATAATCACAATATATATCGTTCCTAAAATAATTTTAGGTTTTGAATCGAATTTGAAGTTTTCCACTTTTAGTGTAAAAAGGAAAAATATTACAGAAGTATAAACAAAAGAGTACCATAATCTCATTCCAAAATGTTTAAATGGCTTTGATGTTACCTCTTTTTTAGCAATTGCTTCAACTGGATAGACATGTGTATTAAGAAAGGGTAGCATAATGAAAGTGAAAAAAGTAAACCATATTAGAAACCAAAATGCATGCATAAAAACTTTATCTTTATTGTAGCCAAAATTCCACCACCACTCCATTACCTTGCTTCTCCATTTTTTATACGAGCTATCTTTGAATTTCTGGTATTCAATGTCCAACATTTCATAGCTATCCATTTGCCCCCTATCTTTAAAATTCTTAAGAAGGCTTTCATATACTGATTTTGATTCATCAATAGGCAAATTATTACCCAACCCATCTTCTAAAAGTAAATGAAAATGGTAATAATCAATATGAAATTTTGAAATATCAGATTTGTATAAGTTAATATAGTGCCATTTGCCTTTATTGTACTTATCAGTTAGAGAATCATAACGAGATGTATCTTTAAAATAAGTTACAGAAAGGTCAATTTCGTTTTGCAAATTAGTAATGTTGGAAAAATCTATAGAATCAGGCAAGTGGGCATTAAGGAATATTAAATGGGTGGAATCTGATAGTGTTGAAAAAGAGAAATTGGCTTTATTTTGAAAAACAGCATAAGAAAAATTGGCTTGCTTATTAAAACAGGCGTTTGAAAAATTGCAAGAATTCCCAAATGTGGCATTAAAGAAATTTGCATTCTTGTAGAATGTATCACTCTTAAAATTAGCTGATTTCAGAAATACTGATTTTGCAAATGCTGCTTCATTCCCAAATGTGACCATTG
>CAIUZK010000055.1 GCA_903903635.1 uncultured Bacteroidota bacterium | reverse complement strand
GTGCCCGGGACTGGATTCGAACCAGCACATCCTTGCGAAC
Organism: uncultured Bacteroidota bacterium; assembly: GCA_903903635.1. Classification (GTDB taxonomy): domain Bacteria; phylum Bacteroidota; class Bacteroidia; order Chitinophagales; family Chitinophagaceae; genus Nemorincola. Next base: position 5,352 of record CAIUZK010000055.1, on the reverse strand, counting down.
GCTGCGACCTGAACACAGTGCGTCTACCAATTTCGCCACCCGGGCAGTAATGGAACTTATGTTCAGGGGGTGCAAAGGTAATAAGAAAATTCCAAAATGTAAAAATGAGAAAATCAAAAATATCTTATCCCGCACCCAAATTTATCCTACCCGCCGTAGCCCAAGCGAAGGAGGAAACCTATCAACTAGTCAACCATTCAACTTATCCATCGTCCGCCGTAGCCCTAGCGAAGGAGGAAACCTTTCAACTAATTAACCTTTTAACCCTTTAACCCATTAACCTTTTAACCATTCAACCTTTCAACAAAAATCATACTGCCATCAAACTACACCCCCGCAAAGCGCTGTGGTCCATGCGGCCAAGGACTTCAAAAGTGCCGTCGGGAGCTATGGTGCCAATATCATCGGTGGCTATAAATGAGCAGGAATTGATGTTGGCCAGGTCAATAATATTAATGCAGCCCGTGCCTGTTTCACTCACACTCATGGGGTCGTTCATTTCGCGCACCAGTACCTTCATGCCGGCGGCGCAACTGAAAATCCCGTTTTTTGCCGCATAGGCCTGCGACAGCAGTTCTGTCATCCCATATTCCGAATGCACCTGCTCCAGGCCAAACTGTTTTTTCAAAAAGCTGTGTACCTCTGCCCTGGTCATTTCCTCCCTGCGGCCCTTCATGCCGCCGGTTTCCATTACTATAGTATGCTTCAGTGCCATGGGATTGGCTTCAGCAAAATCGAGCAGTGCAAAGGTGACACCCAGCAATAGTACTTTTTGTCCTGCATGCTCCATTGCTGTGAGTACCTCCCTGAGCCTGTCCCATTCGTTGATGTAGAATCCGTTTTGGGTATGGCCGCTCTTCTTCATGAGCGTAGTAGCCATATGCACCAGGGAAGCATTTTTACGTTCCAGGTAAGAAGGGAGCAGTGCCAGTATAACATATTGCTCCACCGGCCCGTAAAACTGTTCAAAGCCCTTCAGCAGGCTATCTTCATATATCGCGGCATCGGTTACATAATGGCGCGAAGGGGTTTCTCCGGTGGTTCCGCTGCTTTCGAAAATCAGGTCGCAAAGATCACTGTTGCCGGTCACTACCCGATGTGTTTTGAAAAATAAAACCGGCAAAAATGGTATCTGGTCAAGGGTTTGCACTTCCCCTGCACTGATGCGCAACAGAGAGCAATACTCGCGGTAAAGATCATTATTCTGATACTGGTAATGAAACACACTGAGGGCTGCCGAGGTAAAACCGGCAGTATCTGCATCAGCAATAATTTCAGATTTTATTAACGCCGGTTTGTAATTCAATTTTATTAACTTTGATAAAGTGATCAAAACCCACTCTATACTATTACTAGGTTTTCTGGCAATGCTTTTACCGGCCTGCGAGAAAAATATGGTGTCAAAGATACCACAGATTAGTATATTGGGGATAACGGATTCTATTCGTGTCAATACGGATACCGCATTTATCAAATTCAGCCTCACGGATGGAGATGGCGACATTGGCAATGATAATGCTTCGCAGATATTTATAAAGGATAACCGTTTCGACAGCCTTGGTTTTTCACCAACTCCTTTCCCTCCTATCGATCCGAGCATTGAGGACCCCAAAAAGGGCCTGACAGGAACCTGCCTGTTTTACCCCATAGTTCAGCCGGTACCCAGACCCGACTCCAACCACTTCAATCATGGAGATACTATGTACTATGAAGTGTATATCACCGACCGTGCCGGTCATGAAAGCAACCACATCTTTACGCCAAAGCTTATTATCAGACCCTGATTTCATGTCCCTTTTTCAGCAACTACCTTCAAAAGCCGGAGATTGTTTAACCGTAGGTTTATAATTTGCATTTTATACAAATATATCAGGTGGGATATTGAAAAAAGCTGAAAAAAATAGGCTAATTTGGTATCTAAATCATTTTTGTATGAAACCTGTTTACTTCTTCAAATTATTTATTCTTTCGCTTTTACTGCTGGGTACAACCCGGTCTAACGCCCAGATGGTGGGTACAGATGTTTTTCTTAAAGGCCAGTATGTGGAAATCGGAATGGCCAGTTGGGGCTGGTATGGCAGCGGCGCTGCGGCTCCCGCAGGTTATCATCCTCATGGCACTACCTCCCTTGGTTTTGTTGCCGATCCGGCAATGGATGGCTGGGCTGTTGGTTCACCTGCCTACTTTGGCGACTTTTTTACGCCAGGCATGCCTTCCGAAGGTTGGGAATTGCAGATCAACGGCCCTCGTTGCAGTGCATTCAACCCTTCATTCTCCTCTGCCGGCGGACTTACCAGTGGTGTAACACCCGTTTCTTCCTATGGAACTTCCGGCACAACTGTGTACAGCACCTGGACAGGTGTTTTCGATAGTGTACAAATGGTTCAGGTTACAACGCTGGATACCACTCAGCTTTACTTTACCGTAAAAATTACACTGACCAATTTATCGGTTGCACCAAAGAATAATATCTATTATTTCCGTTCGGTTGATCCTGATAATGATGAAACATGGCCAGGTGGCAGTTTTGTTACAAGGAATAAAATCGAGCACCAGGCTACTGATACTGCTGTAGTGTCAGCAACTGGTAATTTTTATACTGCAGCCTACCTTGCACTGGGTACAACAGATACGAATTCCACTGCATTGATTTATAATTCTTGGCCTGTGGGCTCTTCCGTAGATTTAGGCACTTTGTACAATGGCACCTTTGGGCCGGCATTATATGCTCAGGGCGCAGGCGATACCGCCGATGTTGCTATTGGACTGGTAATAAAAGTACCTCATCTGGCTACAGTTGATAGTTCCGGCGATAGTGTTTACCGCACTACAGCTACCTATACACGGCATCCGGCCAATAGTGCAAGCTTTACTTATTTCTACTCTTTCAGCCCTGCCGCTACCGACTCTGCTATCAAAAAATTGCATCAGTCACCTAATCCGGGCGTATTGGCTATCAATAACGTAAATACGGTTGCGGATATCAAAGTATATCCTAACCCTGCCAAAGATATGGTTAGCATAACAGGCCTGAACGCTACCGACAAAATATCACTCTTTGATATGATGGGCCGTCCGGTAAATGAGAACTGGGCAGTTGGCAATGAAGGAACCAATACTTTCCATAGCAGCAATATTCCGTCCGGCATTTATATAATCATAGTAACCGATGTCAATGGTGAAGTAAGATCAAGAACCCCGATCAGAAAAATGTAGAATTTTCTATTGTATAATACCTGACTATTTTATTCAAAATCCGGCCCCTGAAACTATTAAAGGGTCCGGATTTTGAATTATAACTTCCTATCAGTAACTTCATGCTCAAATAAATAAGCGTACATGAGATTCCGCACATCTTTTTTATTACTGGCAATGGTTGTTGCATGTTCATTTTCTATGACATCATGCATAAAAAATTACACCTGCCGTTGTACCATTAAATATAGCGGTTACCCTGGCCTTCCCGACAGCGTGGTTAATGAATATACTATTTCCAATAGTAAAGCAGAGGCTAAGAACAAATGCGATAAAGAGTCGGGCAATTACAACAACAACAATATCTCATCGGTTGAAACTTGTGTGCTCTATTAATCTGTCTTCTATCCTGATCTGATTTTTCTAAGCGGCGAATGTTCATTTTTAAGCGTAAATTTGCGCTGCTTCAGTTTATGGATAACGTATTGCCTGCTCAACGGAATTTTCTGTTTTATTTTAAGCGTGTATCGGGCGCGGTTTTATTGCTTGCCCTTTCAGCCACTTTCTTTTTTTCGGCCTACACCAAATCAGGCGCCGAGTTCAATCCTTTTCTCATTAAATCAACCCAACTGGCGGCAAAAGCTTACAAGCACAGCACCCTCATGACCCCGGTTGTTTTTGTGCAGAACATCCTGATTGAGACACCAAAGGCCGCAAATGCTTTCGACAGTTTTCAATGGACTTTCCTCGATCTGGGTATCAACAGTATACTGGCAACCGGAATTATAGCACGTCTGTTTATAGGTTTGGAACTGATGCTGGGCTTCTTATTGCTCTTCCATATTTTTTTAAGGCGGTTTACCTATCCTGCTGTTATCGCCATTCTCTCACTATTTATCATCTACCTGCTCATTGTCATTCTTAAACAGGGTAATTCCGGCAACTGTGGTTGCTTTGGCGATACGGTTATCATGTCTCCCCTTGCTGCTATTGTGAAAAATATTATCATGATTGCGGCTACGGTTCTGCTCATGTATATCTATCCGGTTAAGCCATACAAATACCAGGAGTTTTATATCATGGGTTTGGGACTGCTTGCTTTTTCTACCCCGTTTCTTGCCAACTACCTCTACTACGGCACCAGCCCTGAACCATACAATAAACCAATTGACCTGGGCCTGTTGTATAAATATGCTCCTGCCCCATCGGTAGAATTGAGGACGGGGAAACACATCGTGGCCTTTATGAGCCTCACCTGCCCGCATTGCAAGAAAGCTGCCTACCTGCTGCATTTAATTCATCAGCAGCACCCGGATATACCTGTGTTCATTGTGCTGGATGGTGCCGAGCCTTTCAAAAAAGCATTCTTTGACGAGACCCATGCCGAAAATGTCCCTTATCTCTACTTCGGCGGTCATACCGGTGATTTCATTAAAATGGCGGGATCCGGAGTGCCGTCCATCATCTGGTTTAATAATGGCGTAGCCGAATACAAAAGTATATATGCCTATTATCAGCTTGATCCCGGATTTATGGAACAATGGGCTAAGACAGGAACAAAAGCCTTGCCCGCTGCCAGATAAAAAATGAAGTCAAAACATCTGACTAAACTTTCGGAACGAACGAAATAAGTTCCTAACGTTTAGCTTTCCAAATTTTAATGGGTTCAACGCTAATCATATTGAGGAAATGAGCCAGTCCCAATTTCCAATTGTGGGGTGTGGGCCTCACCCCGGCCCGCTCCGATGGAGATGGTGAAGTAGAATGAGTTGCCTGATATGCGCGAGTGGAGCACCCCTGCCTGAAGCTAAAAAAAGCTTCAGTCGGTCCCCGCCTTCCCGAAATTCTTCGGGATCTTCGAAATAACAGGCGGGGAGCTGTGTTACGCAGCTCACGTTACGTGCCAGTTGTGGCGTGGCTCGTGTTTTTTACTTGTGTTGGTATGCCCCAGAGCGGGCTATCGCTTTGTAGCATTGGGAGTGTGTTTGGGCATGCGCCCCGTAGGGCAGCACCCTGGCGTTATGTGGATAAAACCAGGTGGTTCGTATTTATTTTGAGTACTAGTGTTGTGGCAAATTAATTATGCAACATAGTGTTTAGATAGCTTTTTATCTGCATCCTGCCTTGTAAACTTCCAATTCAAAGTTGTTTTGCTTT
>CAIUZK010000054.1 GCA_903903635.1 uncultured Bacteroidota bacterium | reverse complement strand
GGATGAATATCACTTTAGATATAACAGAAGACAAAAAATGGGGGTAATCTTTGATACCCTTATAAAAAGAATGGTCAAAAATGATCCAATACGCTTGTTATCAAAGGATTGATATTGCGACCTAAGTGCCTATACCTATTTATTTATTTAGCCTATTTTTAAGCTATGATCAGCAAAGAGATTTTTGAGCAGGCAGTAGCCGAAAGCAAGCAGCTTACTTCACGCCCCGATAATAACACACTTCTCATGCTTTACAGCCTCTACAAGCAGGCTACAGAAGGCGATGTAGCAGGAGATGGCCCTTCCAATCCTTTCGATTTTGTTGCTAAGGCAAAGCACAATGCATGGGAAAAACTAAAAGGAACTTCAGCCGACGATGCCATGCAGCAATATGTAGATATTGTGGCAAAATTGAAGGGTTAGTATGCATTTGTTTCTGGGGTATATCAATATTTAGGGTTAGCTTTATTTATTAATTCTATACTAATGAAATACTTGTCCGCTATACTTTTGCTCGTTTTTTGTGCTTCAATTGTCATTCTTGGGTTAGAACTGAAAAATATCAATCCAAGATATTATGGGCCTATCTGTATATTTGTCCTTCTCTTTTTAATAGGTTATGGTAAACTCTTTAGGCCAATTAAAATGAGGGCCCGGAGGCAATAATCATCAATTAAATACTTAGGCGTTTATTACTGAATCCCAAATGCTATGGGATATTATAGTATCCAAATCAATCCTCTTCATCAGGAAGTCAGAACTGATTTTTTATGAAAACAGCAATAGTAATAGGCGCAACAGGATTAGTGGGGCTGGAACTTGTTCACTTACTGCTGAAGGATTCAAGGTTTGAAAAGGTGAAAATATTTGTTCGCCGGGCTACAGGGATCAGCAATGTAAAGCTGGAAGAGTATATCGTTAATTTTGATGAAGCTGATAACTGGAAACAGAAGGTGACCGGTGATGTATTATACTCTGCTATGGGCACTACGCTGAAGGTTGCAGGAAGTAAAGAAGCCCAATATAAAATAGACTATACCTACCAATACCATACAGCAAAAATTGCTGCCGCTAACGGAGTGCCGGAATATGTGCTTGTATCCGCCGCAGGATCAAATGTTAACTCCCGTATCTTTTACTCTAAAATGAAAGGAGAACTGGAGCGGGACATAAAGAAACTGCCATTCGAAACCATACACATTATACGGCCAGGCATGCTGGGCTCGGGCAGAAAAGAAGAACGAACCGGAGAAAAAATTGGTATTGCCTTTATGAAAGTTATTGGCCTTATCCCCAGCCTCGGTAGCCTTAAACCGATAGAAGGAAAGGAAGTAGCACAAGCCATGATCAACGCCACATTCCGGCGTGTGGTGGGCATACATTCTTATACTATGGGCGAGGTGTTTAAACTGGCTGCCCCAGTGATGTAAAAACAGTAATGCCACACATCGGTATGGCATTACTGAGCAAATTTATTAAGATCAATTATTCTTGATTGCAGCAATACCTGGTAATTCCTTGCCTTCAAAATATTCGAGCATTGCACCACCACCGGTAGATACATAACTTACCTTATCGGCGAGGCCAAACTTGTTTACTGCAGCTACGCTATCGCCACCACCTACCAATGAGTAAGCTCCGTTTTTGGTTGCTTCTACAACTGCTTCTGCTATAGCCTTAGTCCCGTGCTGGAATTTTTCCATTTCAAACACACCCATTGGCCCGTTCCACAGTATGGTTTTGGATTCGCAGATAACTTTTCTGAATTGCGCAATAGCCATTTGCCCGATATCAAGCCCCATCCATCCGGTTGGTACTTCATTGCTTAATGCGGAAGATGTATTCGCATCAGCAGCAAATTTATCGGCAATGATACTATCAGCAGGCAGATGGATACAAACACTCTTATCGGCAGCTTTTTTAAGCAATGCAATAGCCATATCAAGCCTGTCATCCTCGCACAACGAATTGCCGATCTGGCCGCCTTCTGCCTTAAAGAAAGTATAAGCCATGCCACCACCTATGATGATGTCGGTAGCCTTGTCGAGCAACTGCTCAATGATGAGTATTTTATCCGAAACCTTTGCACCGCCAATGATGGCTGTAAATGGTTTTTGGTTATTGTGCATCACCTTTTCTGCAGCAATAACTTCGCCTTCCATAAGCAGGCCAAACATTTTCTTATCGCCAGGGAAGAACTGGGCAATAACTGCTGTAGATGCATGTGCCCTGTGTGCTGTGCCAAAGGCATCGTTTACATATACATCGCCCAGTTTTGATAGTTTTTCAGCAAAGTCTTTATCACCCTTTTCTTCCTGCTTGTAATACCTTAGGTTTTCAAGCAGCAATACCTGGCCAGGCTTCAGCGCTGCCGCTTTATTACATGCATCATCGCTTATGCAATCATCAGCAAACTGTACTTCAGTGCCCAATAAATTACTGAGGTAAGCAACCACTGGTTTCAGTGAAAAGTCGGCCAGAGTAAGGTGTGGCTTCTTTTCAATATCCTTAAGCGGGCGGCCCCAATGGCTCATGAGAATAATACAGCCGCCATCAGCCAGTACTTTTTTAATGGTGGGCAATGCGCCCCGTATGCGGGTATCATCAGTGATTACGCCGTTCTTAATAGGTACGTTAAAATCAACGCGTATCAGCGCTTTCTGGTTTGCGAAATTGTGTGTGGAGAATGTGGACATTTTTATAAAATCAAAATTTAAAATGTAAAAATGAAGTATTCCGGGATTCTGTTGTTTGGATTACGAATAGCCGGGAAACGAATGCAAAATTAATAAAACAAGCCCAAATCATTTTCGGCAAATTTTATTCAAGCTCAGCGATCTGATAATTATGGTTTAAGATCAGATCAAGGCATCTTTGAAAAGATTTCTCCAATATTTTTTTTTAGTTCAGGATTAGATAAATTTCCACCTTTAATAAAAATTATAAAGGGAGGTGATTTGAAAGTGGATATAAGAGCTTTGTAATCTTTATCCTTTGTAATAAAAATTGCATTTTCTTCCTTCGCCTTTATGAATATAGTATAATCGGTGGCAGTGTGGAAGTTAAGTTTGTAGAAAGATACAGCAGTAACATTGAATCGTTCATTTAGCCATTTGGTAATTGCTGGAGAGATATTTGTATCGGTCCAGATCAGTGGTTTTTCATGCTGCATGAACAATCGGGTAGTTATTTATAATAACAGATGCGTACAACAAACAAGCATCAATATCCGCAGCCTCTAGTATTGGGTGCTCTTCCAGGATTTGTTCCTTACTCATACCATTTGCCATCATTTCCAAAACATCGATCACCAAGAAACGCATACCTCTGATAATAGGTTTGCCACCGAAAATTCCGGGATTATTGGTAATTCGCCTTAATAAATCTCCTTTTATGTTTTCCATGATAAATTATTGCATTACAAAAATAAAAAAAAAGACCCTAAAAAGGGTCTTTTTTTATTAATTACTTATTGATATGAATTATTATTTGATCAAACCTGCGAAATACTTAACTGTGCGAACGAGCTGGCTTACATAGCTCATTTCGTTATCGTACCAGCTAACTGTTTTCACCAGTTGAGCATCGCCCATGGTCATAACCTTAGTCTGTGTAGCATCGAACAATGAACCGAATGAAGTACCGATGATGTCGCTGCTCACGATTTCGTCTGTATTATAACCAAAGCTTTCGTTGGCTGCTGCCTTCATGGCTGCATTGATCTCATCTACAGTTGTTTTCTTGCTGAGAATAACGGTTAATTCTGTAAGTGAACCGGTAACAGTTGGTACGCGCTGTGCAGAACCATCCAGTTTGCCTTTCAATTCCGGCAGAACCAGGCCAATTGCTTTTGCTGCGCCTGTAGAGTTCGGAACGATATTCTCGGCGGCAGCACGTGCACGGCGAAGGTCGCCTTTTGCATGAGGTGCATCCAGTGTATTCTGATCATTGGTATAAGCGTGTACGGTAAGCATTAAACCGGTAACAATACCAAATGAATCATTCAATACCTTAGCCATAGGCGCCAGGCAATTGGTAGTACATGATGCACAACTGATTACAGTTTCGCTGCCATCAAGAATGCCATGGTTAACATTGAAAACAACAGTTTTCAGGTCGCCGGTAGCCGGTGCTGAAATTACTACGCGCTTTGCTCCTGCCTTAATGTGTCCTTCAGCTTTTTCTTTGTCAGTAAAGAAACCGGTACACTCAAGAACTACATCTACGCCATGATTTCCCCATGGAATCTGCGAAGGATCTTTTTGTGCATAGATCGTGATCTCTTTACCGTTTACAGAAATTGCATTGTCTGAATGGGTAACATTTTGGCCGAAGCGTCCCTGAGCGGTGTCATACTTCAATAGATGGGCCAGAACGTTTGGCTTTGTCAGATCATTGATTGCTACTACTTCAATGCCTTCCATATTGTATATCTGGCGGAAAGCAAGACGGCCGATACGGCCAAAGCCATTGATGGCGACTTTTACTGTACTCATTGTATAAGATTAATTAAAGAACGATTTTTAAAAGTGCCGCAAAGGTACGGAAATTCAAAAGACAACAATAATTATCTGTACAAATAATGTTAAAATGAAATGCAAAAGTGCGGCAATGCGAAAATTTGGCAATCTGCTACTTAATGTATTCCCCGTTCGTCCAGTGCTTTTTGGTAGGCATGGGCATTTTTGAGCTGCTCATCGTAGCTGGAAGCAAAATTGGAATAACCGCTAAAGTCTTCTTTGGCGCAGAAATACAGATAGGTGGTTTTGGGAGCCTGCAATACCGCTTCGATAGAACTTACTGATGGGGTACAGATGGGGCCGGGCGGCAACCCTGTATACATATAGGTGTTGTATGGTGAACTGTTCATCAGCATAGAGCCTGAAATCCGCCTGATTGTAAAATCGCCCACAGCAAACTTTACTGTAGGGTCGGCCTGGAGTTTCATGCCTTTTTGAAGCCTGTTCAGGTAAACGCTGGCGATTTTAGGTTTGTCATCATTGATGTTGGTTTCTTCATCTACAATAGAGGCAACAATAACTGCCTTTGCTGGAGTAAGCCCGTGCGACTGTGCTGACTGTTTATGGGCTGCATCCCAAAATTTGACATAGTTTTCTTCAATCTTTCTAAATGCTTTATCAGCAGTTGTGTTCCAGTTAAAGAAATAAGTATTGGGGATGACCGCGCACATTACTGTATTGGTATCCAATCCGAACTTTGCAAGGTAAACAGGGTCTGATATTAATTCATGCAGGGTATTGCTATCGGCTTCAAGGTTGGTGGAGAGCAGATTTATAAAATCTCTTTTAGTTCTTATTTTATTGATAAGCAGCTTAACGGGGGTTTGTCTGCCGCCCCTCAACATTCTTACCAGCCTGAAATTACTCATGCCCTTACTTACCTTGTATTTGCCGGGGTGCACATGGTCTGGCAGTTTGGCAGCCCTGGCCAAAAGATCAAAACTGAAAAGGTCGGATACAAAACCGCCTTGTTCGAGGTCTGCTTTCAGCTTATCATAATTAGAGCCTGTATGGATATACAGGTATTCACCCTGGGTATTATTGCCTGAATTGGGCCCGAAAATCTTATATATGGCCAGTAAAAATACAGCCAATAGTATCATGACTGTAATTAAGAGTTTGTTCGATTTTTTCTTTTTTGCTGCCATGCTGCGAATTTAGTTGATAAGTTGTTTGGTTGATAGGCTGATAGGTTGATAAGTTGATAGGTTGATAGGTTGAATGGTTGATAGGTTGAATGGTTGATAGGTTGATAGGTTGATAGGCTGATAGGTTGATAAGTTGATAGGTTGATAGGTTGATAGGTTGATAAGTTGATAGGTTGATAGGTTGATTGGTTAGTATTTATTACGTTCTTTTAGACCCTTTATGATGAGTTTGGCAAAATTATAAAAGGTTTTTGATGGTCTGTTTTTGGGTTTAAAATGCCTTTTCTGGTAAAATTCAGAATAACTGGCAATCTGCACTTTGGTACAGAGTTTTAGTTTTAAGATTTCAGGAATCAGAGTGAAAAAATTACTCCTCCAGTTTAGTGCCTGTTTGGGTAAAGGAAATCATCCTTTTCTTGTACAATGCTCCCAGTGTCATTTTAAAGGTCTTCTTGCTCATGCCAAAGAATGAATAAATTTCATCAGGGCTCGATTTGTCGGTATAAGGCAGGTATCCGTTGTTATCCTTTAAAAGCGAGAGTATCCTGCTTTCTTCATCTGGTATGCGGGTATAGCCTTTTGAGCCAAGAGCCACGTCTATCTTATTATCGGGCCTGATATGCTTGACAAACCCCTTTACTTTTTCTCCTATTGACAGTTCACGAAACACTTCATTGGCATGCACCAACCCCATATGGCTGCTGTTGATAATTACCTTGTAGCCGATGTCGGTTTTTTGGAAAACCACAAGGTCTACGGGGTCATGGTCTTTTACTGTGAGCTCGTAATTGCTGAGGTATTTATCTATTTTCTCGGTGGCTGTAACGCGACCTATTTTTTCGTCGATGAACAGTTTTACCAGCCTTTTATCACCGGGTTTCATTCTTTTTTCCTGTAAGGCAATGGGTATAAATACATCCTTCATGATACCCCATTTCAGAAATGCACCGGATGGGTTTACATCGGCCACTTCCATCATTGCTATTTCATCCACCACAGCCACAGGTTGCTGATTGGTAGCTATTAGTCGGCCATCGTTATCGTGGTAGATGAAAACAGTTATTTCATCATCTACCTTCAGCCCTGCCGGAACGAATCTTTTCGGCAGGAGGATCTCATCATCGCCGCCATCCAGATAAAAGCCGAAATCGACTTCCTTTACTACTTTAAGTGTATTGTATTTGCCTACGTTTACCATTGCTTTGCAAGATACGGTGATTGGTTGATTAGTTGATAAGTTGATATGTTGATTAGTTGATAAGTTGATTAGTTGAATGGTTGATAAGTTGATAGGTTGATAGGTTGATAGGTTGATAGGTTGATAGGTTGAAAGGTTGAATGGTTAAAAGGTTAAAAGGTTGAATGGTTGATAGGTGGTAAAGTAAAGGTGTCTTCTGGATTTTATTAGTGTAATCAGCATGCAAGGTGATTCTGGTAGTTTTATTTGCTTTCAGTGGGTTTTACATCGCTGAGGAAGTAATCATCCCAGATATGACTGGAAAAGGTATTCGTGGGATGCGATTGCTCGTAATGCGCTATTACAGGCAATGCATCCTGATAACGCACCCAGAATATTGCCATTGATCCACGGAGATTATCGCCTACAAAAACATCTTTAACAGGGGCAATACCAGTGATCTGTATATCAGTTTTACCTGTGCCGGGGTTATAGGTCCACTCTTCAAGAATGCGGAATTTTTGAATCGCATCGTAATTTATATCCATAGACACTATTTTCATCACTTCTTTTCCTGAAACAGGATCAGTCATTGTTACTGTATCCTTTTTAGGACTGAGCATGTCTTTTACTTCGGTTGCCGATTGTTTGGTGGAAAAATTGTCGTCTATGTTTGAATATACAGTCAGTTTTCCTGCTCCGGCGGCATTTACCAGTAGCTCGGTAATGGTGGTGTCATTACCGGCCGATTTAAGATGGTGTGTCTTTTTATCTTCCGGGATCTGCATATTGATGGTGCGGATAACGCGCTTCTTCCATACTTTGCCATTAGTCTGGCCTTTTGCCTGGAGGCAGGCTATCATCAGTATTATGATCAGCGGTAAATACCTGAATTGTCTGTTCATTTGGAGTGATTTTATATAAATGTACCTTAATGCTTTCAAATATTATAACCCAGTGTTAGCCTTGCATTCGTGGGTATGGTTGGCCTGTCAGGTTAATAACGCCAATTATGCGGTTTTAATGTGTCTCCAGACTTATATTTTCATCTCCGGCCTGATAGGGCAGGTAGGAAACAATGAACTGGAACATTTCATCGGTAGCCTTCATGCTGCCATCATTATCGTGCACTAATTGTGGCGGGCTAAACGGGTTGTTGAGGTTTTGTTTGGTGTTGTCGTAAATGCCCTCGGCTATAATAATACTGCCTTTGGGGATTTTTACCATTTTTTTGAAGGTATAAAAGTACTGCCAGCTAAAGTCCCAACGGGGGATTGAAATGAGTTTGATGGTATCTCCCTCAGGAGCCACTGCATAGGCTTTGAAGCTTTTACCCAGCAGGTGCATGTGCGGGTTTACAGTGAGTATTGAGATATCCTCTGGTACTTTATACCTGGTGTAAACCGGTTTTACAGTATTGGGATATATGATCATATCGGGCAGCACAGGCGCATTGCCGAAAGAACTTAATGTGCCCATCTGAAATTCCTGCATTGGCCTTTTGGGCGGGCCTTTTGAGAAGAATATATTGATGTATGAGCTATCCAGAATATCGTCTTTACTTGTAAAGCCATAATGCAGGTCATTGAGCAGGAATACTCCTTTGCGGGGTAAGAAATAACCGCCGATTCCCTCAGGGTATCTCTGACCCATAGCGCCCGGCAGATAGTTTACCACAGATTTCTGCAGCACAGGATAGGTTCCGTCGTCGTTGGGCAATCCTAACCTCTTGAAAGCCTGTACGATAGATGCGGTATCCAGCACCATGTCTACCACCCGCTCATCGGCAAAGACATTTGTCTTCTTGTTGAACTCATACTTTACCAGATCTCCGTTTACATGATGTACCATGTTTTTGTAACCGGGCATAAATTCCAGCAGGCAGGCAAAGGTATCGGAAGGTAGCTCGAAGGGTACTTTTACCAGCAGAAAACGATCGCTGCTGTTGGCTTTCAGGAAAAATGGCTGCACGGGTATGCTCATATCGGGCGTGCCAATAAGCGAACCCACAGGGTATTTGGGCAGGGCCGGTAATTTGTCTTTCGGACCCTCGGGAGCGCCTTCGGCATACCACTTCTGAATGACCTTAATATCGTGGTCGCTTAATATGCGCTGGCCTGCAAATTCGGTGTAGTGCGGATCGGCGGGCCATGGCGGCATCAGTTTTTCTTTTACCACATAGGCAGTTGAACCTGCGTTTTTGCGGGCATCTTCATAGGTGATAAGGGCAAAGTGGGCATTGCCTCCCTGCCGGTGGCATATGGTGCAATTATTGTAAAGTATAGGGGCAACATGCTCGGTAAACGTAACAGTGGCCGGTATGCTATCGGGATTATTGCATGCTGAATAAATTGATAAAATAAAGGTGCAGACTATGATGAAGACCGCATTGTGGAATTTCTTTATGCTCATTGATTTTAAAATAAAGTAGTTGCTAACCTTCAGCATAAATTATAGTAGTACTAAGGTGGCAGGTCATTTATCGGGATTAATAATAGTGTATATAGTAATATTTAAGTCGCTGGTTTGATCATAAGATCAATATAAAGGTACAATGTTTTTCTAAAGGTAATAAAGCCCTCAGCCTGTGGTTTTTTGTTCCTGCCTGGTTATATCCTCATCGGCTGGCTCGTGGGATAATTTGCCCAGCAAAATGCTAACATTAAGTTCGTAACCCATGAGTATAATAAGCGTATTGATCCATACCCAAACCATAAAGGCAATAAGTGTGCCTATGGAGCCATACAGCTTGTTGTAATTGAGGAAATTATTGACCAGGAAGAAGAATATGGAGGTGGCTATGATAGAGGCTATGGTGGCAAAAACGGAGCCTGCCGATACAAATCTGAACTTGTGGGTGAGGGAGGGTCCATAAGTATAGATGATGGAAATGGTGGTAAATACCAGCATGCCGAGAATAATAAAGCTGATTGTCTTTACGGCAAATGCACTGTGGAAAACCTTGAATATATAGGGATTGAGGTCACGGCTCTGCATAATGAGAATGGCCAGTCCCATTATGATAATCACCAGCAGGACCATGGTGAGTTTTACGGCGGCCCAGCGGCGCATAAATCCGGTGCGCTTGACATAGAGGGTAAGGCTTTTGTCGAAACTGCGCATCAGGCCCATGATGCCATTGGAGGAGAAATATACCACCAGGATAATGCCGTAGGACATTACATCTTTGTGCTGATGCGACATGAAATCGCTTACCACCCCGTGCACGCTTACGTAAAAATTATGGTTGGGAGAGAGTAATTTGATAAGGCTGAGAATGGTTTGCTCTACATTTTTTAACGGCAGGTAGGGGATTATAGAGAATAATAACAGAAAGGTAGGCGGCATAGCCATGAGGAAGTTGTAGGTAACAGCGGCAGCTCGCTCCTGAAGTTTCAGCGTTTTTATTTCGCGGCTGAAAAACTTACCTACCTCGAAAAGCGATGCGCCATTGAGTCCGGGCAAAATAATGCGGTGCGCTTTGCGGAACACATAGCGTGTGGGTGCGAAATTGTAAACATGGGGCTGTTTTTTGGGCATTATGTGATCGTATGTGTTTTGGGTCAAAATTAAGGTATTGTTGTATTTATTTGGAAACCACTGTTCCATAAATGGGAACTATGAATTTGGCTTTTTGGGAGATTTTGTGTTGGGGGCTTTGATGTGGCAATTTTGTTGCAGGGAAATTGTCTGAACCGGGATTTCTGGGATTAAAGGATTATATGATTGAGTTTGCATGAAATTGTCTGAATCAGAATTTTCAGAATTTTTAAATTAGCTGAATTGTGTTGTTTTTTCATGATTAAAGTATTTTTGCAGTAATTAGTTGCAAGGTTTTGGATTGATAATCAATGTTTTGTGTTTTTGAAATTGTAGGGTGTGCGATTTTTGCATGTTTATTTTGCAGGATTTATTTTATTGATGATTTTAATGTGTTGCCTGATTGGCGCGAGTAATTATGTAAGAAAAGCATAGTGCAGTATGTGCGGTCATCCTAATTATTTAGGATCCGAAATTTTAATTTAGTAGGCCAAAACTTACGTTTCGCAATTATTAACAATTAAAAGACTGCACTATG
>CAIUZK010000053.1 GCA_903903635.1 uncultured Bacteroidota bacterium | reverse complement strand
TATCGAACGAAAAACCTAATTTTATGTGATATTAATCCCACATATCGGCACTACGCTTTTCTACATAGCAGTCTTAAAATAATTCATTATTCGCAGATTTTACGCCTCATAAAAAAGAAATATAACTTCGCAATATGGTGGGAGTTATTTTATCAATGTTCCTAAAATGCTTTTTTGCTCCTGATCACAATATCCATCCTGAAATTAGAAATAAACGGAGGTTGGTTATTTACCACACATTCCAGCCCCAAAGCGGTGCATATTTCTTCTATTTCATCCGGATGCCACCATCGCCCTATTCCATCGTTAATAAAATTGCCGGTGGCTATATTCTTCAGGTATTTTTGCTTCCGTTCTTCCGTGTTGTAGTAATTCCACTTGAGCAGTTCATTAGGCACAATTGTGAAAATTGAAATAAATTCTCCACCTGAGATAATTTTAATGAGGCCGAGAATAGTTTTAAGTTCATCCGGGGTAAAGTAAGGCAAGCCCCCATTCATCGAGAATTTTGTGGCATGTACATCATGGTTTTTATTAAAATGCGCCAGGAATTCAATAACGCCACCCAGGCAATAGGTGATATTGGATGCCGATTTAAATTGCCTCGCCGCATCTATCATACCTGGTGCAAAGTCGACCGCAATGATTTGTTTTACCTGATCCCTGAATTCATAGGTACACAGGCCATTGCCACAACACAGGTCTACCAGCACATCGTCCTGATTTAAAGAAAGTGCATTGCGGATATCCTGGTTCTGAAAGTCAAATATTTCTTTCGGCGAAGGTTTTTGATTGGTTGTACGGCCAACCTGGAAATAAAGATCATCGTCATTTTCAATTTTTTTGCTCCTCCAGCTTTTCCAGAAATCTTCCCAATTTTTTTGAATTTCCATCTTATTGAAAGCAGTTATTATGGCTTCACGATATCACACCGTAAAAATCTTTAAAAAAACACATGATAGTAACAGCATTCAGCCTTATTTTTTAGCGCTGATAATTATATCCGTTCTAAAGTCGGATACCGGAAGCTGCTGGTCTCTAAACGATACCTGCAAGCCAGATCTCATGCAAATGTTTTTTATGTCGTCCATGTGCCACCAACTACCCAATCCGTAGTTGGTAAGGTCGCCCTTGGCAATAAGATCGGCATAAAATTGTTTACGTTCCGGTGTATTATAATAATTCCATTTCAGATCGTCGTTAGGCACACCTCTAATCAGGAACTCAAAACTTTCTGATACTAAGAGAATGTTTCCAAGCATTTCTTCAAGATCGGCAGCAGAAAAATAGGCTAAAGCATCGTTCATCAGGTACTTGTTTGGCGTTATGCCCGGCCAGGTATCTCTGAATGATTTCATATACGTCACCCCATCGCCCAAACAATAGGTGATATTTTCTGCTGCTTTATATTTATTTGCAGTATCTATAATGCTTTTAGAAAAATCTACTGCAATAATCTGCTTTACTTTGTCTCTCAGTTCAAACGTAAATAGTCCGTTACCACAGCAAAAATCCACCAATATATCATCTCCTGATAGGTTTAGGTCATTCGTTATCTCCACAATAATACTATCGAATACATCCTTTTCTACTGGTTTTCGGTTAAGTGTTCTTGCCACCTGCAGAAAAAGGTCGTCCTCAGTCTGCACTTCTTCCTTTCCATAACGGTTCAAAAGAAACTTATCCCAAAACTCTTGCCAGTTATCAAATTTATCCATCACTAATGCGTTAAAATGACCTTTTGTATTTAAAAAACACCCTGCAAAGGTAAATAATTTAACGGCATTGCAACGGATGTATGCCTATAAAAAAATACTGGAAAACCGACATAAGTACATGGAATCTGATGAGTTATTATTGTGTTGAAATTTGGCTAAATAATGCTATTCAGGCATCTCATAAACGATATATTTAATGACTTTTACAACGAAATAATATTGGAATAGGACTAGTAAGATGGTGGGAGATATTTCCTGCTTTCCTAACCAACGAGGCTTAATATGCTAATGCAGGCGCAACTAATACCAATAGGGCCGCTGCATGGTAAATGCCGCGCCATATAAATCCAAAAAATTAACAGCAGTGAACAATTCTTTTGGCGGCAGATAACTGTATATACCAATCATTATTGTTATTGTTTTTGGCAAACAGCAGGGAGGTATACCTGCCAGCTCGGATCGCCAGGGCATACCCGGAATATCGATATACGGTTTTTCGGTGTAGTTATACTCATAGGAGTCTTCCTCGAAAAAGTTGTAAAAAATAATTGAAGGGCCATCGTCGATGTTATATAGTGTGCCTCCTGAGGTAAAACTATACCTGCCGCTCTTTAAAACGACATGAATGTCTGGTGAATCCAAAAGTATATTAGCCGCTAACTCAAGGGGGAGTATTGGCCCGCAGTTTACATCAAAGGCCTCATGCCGGGATGAGCCATCGCGATTATTTTGCGCCGCAGGAAATGCACCGGCTTTTGCCTGTACAAACAATACAGTGAATAAAACCAATAAGGTACTTTTCATAAAAGCCGATTTAAAATAGATGAAATACCTGATGATACAAACCCGGAAAGAAAACACAGCATGCTCCTATAATTTGCCGGATTGATCATTACCACCATGGCAATTGCATTCCATCCAGAATATATAAAGTGCCTTCTTTTCGTGAGCCATAAATATGCAAATCTTCTCCGGGCCTGCTTTGGTAAACACCTGGCGAGAGTGCCAGAATATCATTCAGGTTACGGGCGGGCATTTGCGAAATTTCTGTGCGCGATAATATCCGCATCGATGGATTGCGCAGATCTATCAGTTTAAAGCGATCCTGTGGCCAGCATTCAGCCGGCTTACAAATATGGCCTTCGATGATATAGTTCACTGGCAATCTGGTCATTGTTACGCCGGAAGAACCTGTATTGTTTACGGTTGCATTTTCAATTATTCCCTGGTATGGTTTTGTGGTTATTTCATTAATACGATTATTGTATGCTGTTCCGCTGCCAATGAATACAGGGCTTTGGTAATGCATGATAAGGTTGGTAGGGTTGAGCAGTATCTTTCTTAATTTAAAGTTGATAGTTGTTTTCCAGTCTTGTGGTATTATTACCTCCAGGCAGGTTACAGAATCAAAAGTAGAATGAGTTATCAACATGTCGTAAGTGCCCGGATCTACGGCCTTTATGTCATAGCTGCCATCATAAGCTGTGTTGCCCGAATACATAATATCCGTACCATTCAGCAACTGGATATGCACATTCATTAACGGTTCATAATGCGCATCATAAATAACTCCGGTCACTTCCTGCGCAATCGCGCAATTTAAAAAGAAGGATAAGAAAAGAGAGATGAGTGCTTTCATAAAAGTGGCTTTATAATAAAGACGTAATTATGGAAGTTAATCTTGGGTGGGCAGGAAAATAATTAATTAGCGCCTTGTGTTATCGTAGACTTAGGTTTTATTTCCCTTTCCTTTATTTTGTAAGATAATCCGACATTAATCAGGCCTTTGTATCCAATACCCATTTCTACAAATCCTCCCAATTTATTTCCAAAACGGAAACAGAGCGGCGACCATTGGGAATTGAAGAAAGAAGATGATAAGGTTTTCATTTCCTGGGTAGGATTTTGAGTTTCGCTATAAATACTATACCCGATTCCTATGAATGAATAAATTATAAGGTTATCTGATTTTACTTTTTTAGATTCCCACTTTAACTCCAAAGCCATTGTGGTAATATTTGAATTAATTTTGTGACTACTTTGGTTAGACCTATTTCCCGTATTTGAATAATAATAGGTTGGATTTTGTATGCCTGCAGCAAATCCTAATGTAAAATTTCTTTGCCCATGCTGTCTGTAAGTAAAAAAAATGTTGCCTGTTCCTCCAGTCTTTGTATAGTCGCAGTCTTCGGCGATACCAGAAGCGAAAAATTTCATTCCGACCAATTCTGTGCCGGAGACAATGCCATAACTAACTATTATTTCATGTTCTGGAGCCTTATATTGGGCAAAAAGCTGATTGTTTCCAAGGGTGAAAATAAAAATGGGGAACAAAAAACAGGTGAAAATGAGTTTGGTTTTCATATACATGGGTCTTTAGTTTATTAGAGTCAAAATTCATGCCATCCTAAAAACAAGAAATCACATCCTGGTCATTTATTAAATAAATAACATACCCCAATTCAGGCTGAAGCCAGAATTTAGAACCCATGTTTAATGATTACCAAAACGCTTGCAATCCCTACGCCATCGCCTTTTTCTTATACTCTCCCTTGCTCTTCCTGATATTGCAGGCAACCACTTTATACTCAGGGCACAAAGCTTCTGAGTCGCTGATGCTGCTGGTAATATTGTTCATCATCACTTCGGGGAAGTGGAATGTACTGCTCAGGATTCCGGGTTTTACCTCGTCGGAAACCTTAGCCATTACATCTACCTTGCCACGTGGTGACTCCACGCATACCATATCGCCATCGTTGATGGAGTGCTTTGCGGCATCGGCAGGATTGATCAGCAATACATCGTCAGTTATGATCAATGCATTGTTGGTGCGCCGGGTCATTGCGCCGCAGTTGTAATGCTCCAGTTCCCTGTTGGTGGTAATGATATAAGGATATTCCTTTTCATTCTTTACCAGCTCTTCCGATTTCTTATACTTATTGTGAATGAATTTGCCCTTACCTCTTTTGAAGGTCTCAGTATGTAAAATATCTGTGCCCTTGCCTTCTTTATTCACCGGCCATTGCTTGCCGTTCTCACCCAGTTCGCTCCATTTCACACCCTCAAAGAAAGGTACGATCTGAGCTATTTCTTCCAGCACCCACTCAGGGTGGTAAACGGCAGGTTGCTCATAGCCCATCCTGTTCATGATATCCAGCATAATCTGGCCATCGCTTTTGGTTCCTTCAATCGGGGCCACAACCGCATTTACTCTTTGTATTCTTCGCTCACCGTTGGTAAATGTTCCGCTCTTTTCGAGGAACGAAGAAGCGGGGAGCACTACTGTAGCCAGCTTGGCAGTTTCGGTCATAAACAGCTCCTGAACGACGAACAGCTCCAGTTTGCTAAGTGCGGCAGCCACATGATGACTGTTAGGGTCGGTCTGCGCCATATCTTCACCCACCACCCACATAGCTTTTAATCTGCCGTCCAATGCCGCATCATACATCTGTGGTGTTTTAAGGCCGGAATAGTTGGGCAATGATGCATGATAAAAGTCTTCGTATTTCTTATGATATACCGGGTCGCTTACATCAAAATAGCCGGCTCCCTGGTAGGGCTGGCAACCCATATCGGCGGCACCCTGCACATTGTTCTGGCCACGCAGCGGATTAACGCCCACCCCGGGCCGGCCCACATTGCCGGTTATCATTGCCAGACTGGTTATCATCATTATGGTGAATGTGCCCTGCGAATGTTCGGTAACGCCCAGTCCATGAAACTCCATGGCATTAGGCGCTTTGGCATAAGCTATGGCGGCATCCATTACCAGCTTTTTATCTACCCCGCAAATCGCTTCCAGCTCATCCATGTTCTGCGACAATATCTCCTGCCTGAATTCCTCATAACCTTCGGTGCGCTGAGCAATGAAATCCTTATCCTCCATTCCTTCGCTGATGATATAGTACATCATCATGTTCAGCACAGCCATATTGGTGCCGGGGCGCAATTGCAGGTGGTAAGTTGAATATTTGGCCAGTTCGGTGCGTCGCGGATCAATTACAATAGATGTTCTGCCGCTGAGCGCTACCTGTTTCAATTTTGCGCCGGTAACAGGGTGACCACTCGTAGGATTTGCCCCTATCACCAGTATGCAATCAGTAAGCTTAAGATCTTTGATAGAATTGGTAGCAGCTCCTGTTCCAAATGAGCGCTGCATACCAATGGCAGTTGGCGAATGACATACACGGGCACAACTGTCAATATTGTTTGTGCCCATTACTGCCCTGATAAATTTCTGGGTAAGGTAATTCTCTTCGTTGGTGCCACGGGCAGAAGAAACCGCGCCAATGGAATCGGAGCCGTACTTTGCTTTTATCTCAGTTAATTTAGCTGCAATGAAATCATAGGCTTCATTCCAGGTGGCTTCTACAAATACACCATCTTTTTTTATGAGCGGGGTGCGTAACCTGTCTTTGTGGTTATAGAATGCAAACGCATAACGGCCCTTAAGGCAGGTGTGCCCCTGATTGGTTTCAGCAGAGTAGGGAGCCTGTATTGATTTTATTTTTCCACCCTTAACGGCAACTTCCAGATTGCAACCTACACCACAGTAGGTACAAATTGTGCGCACCTTTTCGTCTACCTGTATCGACTTGGATTCGTAAATATCGCTGATTGCCGAGGTTGGGCAGGCCTGCGCGCAGGCGCCGCAACTCACACAGTCTGATTCTTTGAATGTCACTTCGGCACCCTTGATGATATGGCTTTCAAAGCCACGACCACCCATGCTCAGTACAAACTGTCCCTGCACTTCATCGCAAGCCCGCACACAACGGAAACAGTTGATGCACTTGGAGAAATCTGTGGTCATATACGGATGACTCAGGTCTTTCTTTCTGTCGAGGTGAGTCTTGCCTGCCGGGTAACGCACATCGCGGATACCCACCCTGGCGGCAACGGTCTGCAGTTCGCAATTATTGTTTACCTCACATGTGAGGCAATCAAGCGGATGGTCGGTAAGGACCAGCTCCACAATATTTTTTCTTAGTTTCTGTATGCGGTCTGATTCCGGATAGATAAAAGAGCCTGGCATTACAGGTGTATGGCATGATGCCATAGTTTTTACCGGGCCGCCCTTTGTAAGAGCAACGTCTACACTGCATACCCTGCATGAGCCGAAAGGATCAAGATTGGGGGTATCGCAAAGGGTAGGTATTACATCTTTGCCAAAATGCCTGCGCATCAGGGCCAGAATAGTATCGCCTTCTTTTATCTCAAATGGTTTATCGTCTATGTAGGCAACTTTTGCGGTTGTCTGAACCTGTCCGTTACCAGAAGATGTTCCGCCGGCAGCCGTTTTGTTTTCTACATAATATTGTTTGCTCATCGAAATTGGTTTGTTTAGGAAACAAGTACTTGTCTATATTCTTTACTGCTTATTTGATTTTCATTTGTGCAAAATAGGGGTGTTCCGGATTTACGATCAATTCATTTTTCAATGGGTGAATCAATACATCCATATCTTCAAGTGGTATAGCGCCAAGCAATGGCTCTGCATCACCGGGTAATACAATCGCATTGCATGATGTACGACGGTTTTTAAATCTTAATTCAACTGGTGCAACTACTTCACATTCTACTATTTGGCCTGTTGCAGTTTGTGCTTTCCTGGTTTCAACTACCGGTAGTTGCAGTTGCTCTTTTATACTTTCATTAATAGCCAGCATATAGGACCCTGTATCAACAAGTATGTTAAGATGTATACGTTTAACTTCCTCCTGTCCGATAATATGCCTCCTTGCCATTGCAAGGTCCTCTCCATTTATCAACTCAATATCTGCATATACCAGTCCCATAATTATTCTGTTTAATTCTCAAAGTACTGTTTCAGTTCAGTGTCAAAATACTTCAATGCATTTCTTATAGGTAATGGTAATCCACCGCCAAGCGCACATAAAGAACCAATCTCCATAGTGGTGATCAGGTCGTTGAATAACACTCTGTCTATTTTGTAATCGCTGGTTATTGCTTTATCAACCATTTCATATCCACGGGTCGAACCGATCCGGCAGGGGAAACATTTTCCGCAGCTTTCGTGGGCAGTGAAGTGAAACAGGTGTTCAATATATTTTATGATCGGGAAGTTAGTTGGCAAACAAACCACAGAGGCATGACCGAGAAGAAAACCGTTTTGTGCAAATGATTCGAAATCGACACTCAGGTCATTTATTTTATCAACAGGCACTAATCCGCCCAGCGGACCACCGATGTGCATGGCTTTAACCGATGAGCGGAAGCCGCCGCCAAGGTCATTGATAAGTACAGATAACGGAGTGCCCATATCTACCTCATAAATACCCGGCTTGCTGAAAAAGCCATCCAGTGAGGCGAGTTTTGTGCCGGTTGATCTTCCCTTACCAATTGCTGCGAATGCTGCACCTCCCTTGTCAATGATCCAAGGGATACATGCGAGCGTTTCCACATTATTTACAACTGTGGGCTTATTGAACAAACCATGCTGGGTAGGATAAGGTGGTCTTACCCGTACCTCCGGTCTTTGTCCTTCGATAGATGAAAGCAGCGCTGTTTCTTCGCCGCATATATAAGCACCCTGTGCCTTAATTACTTTGAAATCGTATGAAAATCCTGAACCCAGAATATTATCACCAATAAGCCCTTTGGCCCTTATATCATCTATCGCTTGTTGCGTTATGGTTATCGCTTCAGGATATTCGCCCCTGATGTATACCACGCCCGATCTTGCACCGGTTATGTATCCGGCAATGATCATGCCCAGTAAAACAGCATGCGGCCGTTCTTCCAGCAGGTATCTGTCGCTGTATGCCCCGGGGTCGCCCTCGTCGGCATTGCAAACTATGAATTTTATATCTCCCGCTGTGTTTTTACACGATTCCAGTTTAAAACCTATTGGAAAGCCTGCCCCACCACGACCCCTTAATCCGGAAGTTTTTAATTCTTCCAGTAACTGGTCGGGGGATAATTTCAGCGCTTTATCCAGTGTTTTGTAAAAAGTATCAATGCCGGGGAAATCGCAGGTAAGTACAGATGTCCCAAGTTGCCCGACGTTGTATTTGTCGATTGCCTGAGGCTTACCTTCCCTGATCTCCTTTATATTATCAATATCATTGCCGGAAAAGTTGTGCCCGTTGTAGTTAAAAGAACTATTCTCATGGCATCTGCCCAGGCAACACATCTCTCCTATTTCTTCCTCTTTAAACTCGCCGCTGAGTTTCCCTTTTAGTTTGTCCTGGGTGCCTGCCGTAAGGCACGAGCTACCGTTGCATACGTACACTTTCTTGCCCTTGTTCTCAGGCCTTAGAAAATCGTAGAATGTTGTGGTGCCATAAACATTTGCCGTTCCAAAAAGGAATTCTTTTGCCAGATCCTCCGACTTTTCTTTTGAGACGGTTCCGGTTTCGGTTGCCGCAATTCCCAACTCTTCAAAAAGATTTTCCCTTAGCCCTTTCCTGCCTGATAATTCACTAAGATTTTTAGACATAAAATACCATCCCCTCAATAGGAGGGGTTATAAGTTCAAATTTAACCATTATTTCCGAAAACTATAGACTTTGAGCAATTGTGACCATTAAAAAAATCCGCCTTGAAGAGCCGGTCAGGATGCTTCAAGGCGGAAAAAGTAAAATACAGTGAATTAGAAATCACAGCTATGATCTCAGGAATAATTATTAGCTCAACCCTTCTATCTGACCGTTTACCAATTTAATGTGCATAGCCTGAGGATCTTTTGGTAAACCCGGCATACGCATGATCTCACCTGCAACTGCCACAATAAATCCAGCACCGGCATTGATCACCAGGTCGCGGATGTTGATGGTGAAACCGGTTGGAGCGCATATTTTTTTCTCATCGTCTGAGAAAGAATATTGCGTTTTGGCGATACATACCGGCAAATTGCCCCAGCCATTTGCTTCAAATGATTTTAGCTTGGTGAGGGCAGGGCCTGCAAACACAACATCGGCAGCACGGTAAATCTTTGTGGCTATTTTCTCTATTTTAGTACGGATCTTATCATCAGACTCGTAAGTGAAAATCATGTCTTTCGATGGGTTGTTCTCAATCATATCCACCACTTTGCGGGCCAGGTCGGCAGCGCCTTCGCCACCCTTGGCAAAGCCATTATTAATGGCAAATACCACACCTTCTTTCTGGCAGAAGTCAACCAGGTAGTTTATTTCTTCGTCTGTATCGTGTTTAAACTTATTGAACGATACCACAACGCTTTGACCAAAACCCTTCATATTTTGGATATGCCTTTGCAGATTGGGCAATCCTGCTATCAAAGCAGCCAGATTAGGCTTGCTGATTTCGGCAGCAGGCACACCGCCATGCAGTTTAAGCGCTGCGGATGTAGCTACAATGATGGTTGCTTTTGGCCTGAGGCCTGAAATACGGCATTTAATGTCGAGGAACTTCTCAGCGCCAAGATCACTACCGAAACCAGATTCTGTAACCACGTAATCGTTGGTACTCATAGCCATTTTAGTGGCCAGTACCGTATTGCAACCATGCGCTATATTGGCAAACGGACCACCATGCACAAATGCAGTAGTCTGCTCGGTAGTTTGAACCAGGTTGGGTAAAAGGGCATCTTTCAGCAAAACAGTGATTGACTCTGCGATTCCTAGGTCTTTAACAGTAAAAGTAGATTTGTCCTTTCTGAAGCCTAATACAATGCGTTCAATTCTTGCCTGCAGATCATTGAGGTCGGTAGCCAGGCAAAACAGGGCCATAATCTCAGATGCAGGTGTAATATCAAATCCTGCTTCGGTAGGAATGCCATTTGCATTACCGCCCAAACCGGTTACTATATTTCTCAATGAACGGTCGTTCACATCGGCAACACGACGCCATACAATGCGGTCGAGCGCCAGATCGGTATTCCTGTTCTGGTACTGATAATTGTCAAGCAGAGCAGCAATCATGTTGTTTGCACAAGTAATTGCGTGAAAATCGCCTGTAAAATGCAGGTTGATATCTTCCATTGGCAAAACCTGGGAATATCCACCACCGGCGGCGCCGCCCTTCATTCCGAAACAAGGCCCAAGACTTGGTTCGCGCAGAGCAACTGCAGCTTTTTTACCAATATAGTTCAGTCCTAAAGAAAGCGCTACACTGGTCACGGTTTTTCCTACTCCTGCTTTATTGGGAGTAATTGCGGTAACAAGAATCAGGTTACTAGTCTTAATTTTCTCTTCATTCAGATAGGTAAGCGGAACCTTTGCCTTATACTTTCCGTAGGGGATAATATCTTCAGGATCAATACCTAAATTTTTTGCGATTTCAGCAATTGGCTTCAGTTTTGCAGACCTTGAAATTTCGATGTCGGATGGAAATGGACTTGGTGTTGTATTGGACATAATTTCTTTTTGAGGATAAATGATTTGAAGTGTACCGGCCAAATTTACTAAAAGGAAACTAATCTTACACCATTAACGATATGCAGGTTTTTTATTTCAGGCCAATTTTCACTCGTTTGGTTAAGCCTATTTTTTTTATAATTACAAAACTCTTTGGCTAACGGCTTGCAAACGACTTGTTAACACTGTTTTAATTTCTATGATTCCGTTTACATTTACCTCTAATTACCAAAGATGCATAATGCACCAGGCGAAAATAGGCATTGTTGAAGATGAACTGATAATAGCAAGTTATATCAAAAGTATACTTGAAGAAATGCACTATATAGTTCCCGAGCCTTGTAAGAACTACGAGGAGGCTATTATTATGCTTGAAACTGAGAAGCCCGATCTGGTAATTCTGGATATTCAGTTGGCAGGAGACAAGGATGGAGTTATGGTTGCGGAATACATACGGAATAACATAGATATTCCTTTTGTTTTCCATACTGCCAGTAGTGATGTCGCAACTGTAGAAAGGGTAAAGAAAGTGAGACCTAATGCATTTCTTACCAAGCCCTTTCAGAAGAAGGATCTGCTTATTTCTGTTGAATTGGCCTTAAGTAATTTCAGTAAGCAGCCTAAAACCAAAGCATCGAACGAGGTAGATAATTATCTTATAAAAGATTCGTTTTTCATAAAAGATGCCCAGTACTTTCATAAGATAAAATTCGATGAAGTCCTTTACCTGGAAAGTGAGGGTGCGTATGTGACTTTGTATACGGAGAAGAAAAAGTATCTGGTCAGAGGTAGTATTGCTCAATATCTTGAAAAGATGAATTCTAAAAAGTTTTTCAGGGTTCATCGTAGCTATGCCGTGAATCTGGATAAGGTAGATGTGATTAATACATCCTTTCTTACAATCAAGGACGAGAAAATCCCGATTTCAAAAAATTTCAGGGACGAACTGCTGACATTTATGAATATTGTATAAAATGGAGTTGCAGGCTCCAAACCATCATTTTTACCAATCACTCTTTTGCCCAAATAAACTCAACCAATAAAAATGGTCCGGCTTTCCGTGTTATGGAGAAGCCGGACCATTTTTATATAATTTGCCTTATCTGGCAATGGTTATTTTATTGGTATATTCAACTCCATCAAGGTTAAGAGATACCATGTAATTACCTGGGGCCAGGTCTTTGGTTGTTACGGGAATTTTGTCCTGATATTGATTACTAAAGGTGTTTTTATAAACTATCCGGCCCTGCATGTCTAAAATCTTCACATACGCTGTCTGACTGATAGGTGCAGCAAGGACTATACTAAACGATCCATCATTAGGGTTGGGTAATATATCAAAATTGCCATTTTTCAATGTTACCTCGTCTACCCCAACTGTGCTTTTCACATACACACTATCTGTATAAACAGATGTGCAGCCAGAATCGGTAACCGATACCGTAATAACATGCCATCCCTTAGTGGTCCATTTTACACGATGTGGGCCGACACCGGTGCCGGGAGTAGCAGTTCCGCCACCAAACGTCCAGGAATAGGTTGAACCGGCAGGCGATGTGCCTGTATAGGTAATCGTATCATATGCGCCTTTGTACACGGTATCTTTTGTAACCGTAAATTGGGCTGATACTGGGCATATCTTAACAGAAGCCCACCATGTATCCCAATAGTTGGTTGGGGAAACAGGCACACATTCCTGAATGGTCCAGAAATCCATTCCGTTAGCCGGATCAACGCATGTATTAGAATAATCACCCCATCTGTCCTGGCTGCCACCGAAGGTTTGATAATAGGTGGCCTGGCCATGCCTGTAAATATGGGGAGGACGGAAGGAATCCAAAGGATCTGTGTGCATCCTCAAAGCATATGCCGCGCTGGAATGCATGGCTGAAGATTGATAACTAAAACCAATAAGCGCATCATTGTATTTATTGACACAAATGGAAGGATAATCAAAAAATTTGGGAGTCGTTGCATCATCTATCAATCCATTCTGAACCGGATTAGCCAAAGTATCAATCTGCCACCACATAATAGAGCATCGGTTTGCTGTTCCCGGGTTTGGCAAAAACACCGTATGCGCTGTCCATAAAGAGTTATTGCGACAAACAAATGAATGAATCCTTCCATCACCTGCCTGTAATTTATTGGTTGTTCCCAGTTGTGGTACAAAATCACCATTACCACCACCGTGCCACTTCTGCG
This sequence comes from uncultured Bacteroidota bacterium, assembly GCA_903903635.1. GTDB lineage: Bacteria > Bacteroidota > Bacteroidia > Chitinophagales > Chitinophagaceae > Nemorincola. Next base: position 8,720 of record CAIUZK010000053.1, on the reverse strand, counting down.
CAGATGTTGGATAACCTACTGAAGCAACGGTTGGCGATCCGGTAGTTCCTGATATTTTCCAGAGTCTTAGTTTACCGGTATTACCATTACTTACCTCCACCATAAACATGTTTTGCATTGCAGTATCATAGGTGCGGGCAGGGGCCAGACAGAATTCACTCGACTCAGTAATTTTTGTATACGGCGCTCCTGTGCCTGCCATAATGCTGGCATAGTCAAACACAAAAACTACAGCGCCCTGAGGCCCGACTCCTGAAGTATTCCTGAAGTAGTTACCGGTAATGGTTATCCATCTCTTGTTAAATCCGGAAATAGGGAAATCCAGCCAGGACTGTCCTGAAGGGTCTGTCACTATTGAGTACAGATGCCAGGTTCCGGTAGGGTTGCTTGTGGCAGATACACCCACCATTAGTGTGGAATAGGTGGTCTGGCCATAAGCCACTGCTACCATTATCCAGCGTTTATAATAGGGGTCGTAATGCACTCTGGGGTCAAATGCGCCTGTGCCATGAGACATTACGGTATGCCAGAATCCATCAAGCGAGTTGGCATATACACTAACGCCATTCTTCTTCTGAATTTTTATTTCAGTATTTACTGATGTAACACAATAAGTGGAATCAACTTCGCCATAAGTGTCGGGCGGGATACCGGTTCCATCGCTGATTGAAGCCAGAAATGTATCACCGGGACTAGGTGAAACTGGCAACATGGGCAAATAAGTACCTCCAACTCCACCCGGCCGGGCAGCAGGCTTGTTAAGCATATGTATCTCCGAAGGGTTGGGCTCTGCAGGTTCCGGACGTTCGTCCTCTTCATCTTCATCAAAGAGCGGTTTGCGATAAACCGATATAGGGTGCGATTGGTAATAATTTGCCAGTTCGGCAAAATTTACATCGGCTTTTTTATCTTCTTTACCTGTTGTGTATATCTGGGCAGATAACCTTGTTGTTGAACAAAGAACGACAACAAACAATAAACTTAAATGAACTCTCGTCATATAATTTATATAATGCAGATTTTCCATCCGGAACTGTTCACGAACTATATCTGTTGAAATTTTTGATACAATAACCTCAAAGCTAATTATTTCTTAACAATAAAATATATGATTTGTGTCATGCCCTGTTTTATTATGCCAATAAAGAAAATACCTGCAATTTAGGATGCGCCAGCTATTTTAATTTACCGTAAAATAGGTAGCAAAAATGGTTAGTCCATGTACTCTTTATCACTCTTTGACTTGTATTAATAGTAAGCAATAAACAAATAATTAATTGTGGCAAGTGAAATTATTCTACGACTTTTTTGCAATAAAAGACATTTTTATACTCTTTTCATTATTGTTCTATAATTAAAATGACATTTTTTTAAAAAATTATTCTTATTTTATTTCAATAATTAAATTTATTGACTATTTTTCTAAAAAATTCTCAAACATGAATATTTCAGCATTAGACGAAAATGGTAAACCAGTTGACTGGTGGTTTATTTACAAGGTACCCCAACTAAGCGGAGGGGCCGGCGACGATCATGCCACAGGGTATGAATATGTATACTACGATTCGACGATTGACGGCAACAAAGATCCCCGGCAGAGAAATGTAGCTAAATCGCCTTACGTGCTAAACGGTGGTAAAGGCGCACTGAATCTTACACTTGATACGGTATTTAAAAATGTCAGGAAACCACCCAAGACCCTGGGCTGGATTCTGTATAATGATGAAATGCCTGAAGTTGTGGGTAAACCCGATGATGGTCATAAGGGGCATACAAAGGGTGTTCTGGCATTTGATACCGAATCGAAAACTGCTTTCTGGATGTTGCATTCCTGGCCCAAATTTGCTGAGCCGGGGGCTGAAAAGGATCCGACACCTAAGTATGGTCAGACTTATATGTGCATATCACTTGATCTGGATACTGCCAACAAAATTGCTGCGCAGATGACTACCCACCAGGAGCCACAGGTGTATATGCCTAATACCGCCAATCTGCCCGAAGATGCAGGACTTTATATACTTTCTCTGGCGCCCAAGGCCACTCCTAAAGCAGCGGGAGATACCATTGATCTGAAATCAAAAGGCGGCATGAGTTTCAAAGTGATTGCCAAGAATAAAGAATGGAATGATGATTTCTGGAATGACCTGGTTGGCCCGGCGCTTAATGATGATATGGATGTTGAAACCTGGATTCGTGGCCCGATAGCGCCTACTGCTGATGTTGATGGTATTCACAAGACTTTTGACATTAAGTATATTAACCTCGGGCCTATGGGTGCGCACTGGGCCTGGCCCGAAACGCATGACCACGCCAAGTGGGGTATTGCTAAACACGGGCCATGGGTTTGTGTAGGCGATATCAACCGTATGATATCTCAGAGAAAAAGGGGTGGAGGAACCATCGCTTTTCAGAATACTACGCTTTGGCTTGGGCTGTCGAAAGCAGGACTGGTTCTTGCGCCTCCGGGACAAACAAGAGAAACAACGCATGCTTTGATACAAACAACGCATCACCATCACAATGAAAGGCCACCGAAAGCTGTAGTTCCAGCAAAGAAAACCGCCCCGACAAAGGTGGCTGCAAAGAAAGCAGCGCCCCAAAAAGCGGCAGTTAAGAAGTCTGCCCCTGCAAAGGTGGCTGTTAAGAAAGCTGCCCCTAAAAAGGCCGGTCCTAAAAAGTGATCATTCGCTGATTGACGATATCCTTAAACAGGATAGAATACCAGAAAAAGCCGCAACTAACAATTGCGGCTTTTTCTGGTATTATACCAATCTGAAGACAATTATGTACCGGGTAACAGATGGCTTTTGAATTGCCGGATTCGCAATGCTGCATCAGGTACAAACTATACTTTTAAGTTTTTTCAGGAACATTATGTAAGGCCAATTTTATCTATTGGCAAAGTGCCCGTATCGTATCGGTAAGACGAACAGCCATATCAAGGCTTTGATTAAACAGGGATGCCAACAGGTGCTTTAGATTTAAGTTTGGATTGTGGTGCATGATTTTTTACTATTGTTGCTATTATTTCCTTGGTCAGATCGGGATATTTCACTTCTATGGGCTGGCCGTTATCCAGCCAGTGGCGTATGGTTGGGTAATTTTTGGCGCTGAGTGTTTTGATGACTGTTGCGCCCATTGCCGCCGCCCCCGCTGCATTGCAATGCTGCTCAAACTGGGTAAGCATGGGTATTACCAGTACTTTTTTGTTGAGGTACATGGCCTCGGCAGGCCCTTCGAAACCTGCACCGCACAGCAGCCCTGTACATGATGCCATACTCTCTATAAATGCCCGGTTATCGATCTTTTTAAGCGATATGTTGCCGGCCACAAAAGGCTCTTTGTTGTGCTTGGAATACACATCCCACCGGGTATCAGGAAACTGAGACAAATGCCTTATAATTGTGGCATCATCGTAGGCCGGAAGGTAAACGGTATAGTGGCCCGCATCGGTAGGGGTGAGGTCGCGGATCTCTTTGCGGATAACAGGTGTAAAGATATTATCGCCAAAGGATTTGAAATGAAACCCATAGGCTGCAGTAACCGGGGCGTAACGGCGCAGAATGAGTTTGCCCATAGCATCGCCTGATTCGGGCTGAGGTGCATCAGCATGCAATACGGCACATTGGTGGCTCACTGAAATGCAGGGTATGTTTTTGCGCCTGCATGCCCACGCCGATACCGGTTCGAAATCATTGATAACAAGGTCGTACTGCTCAACAGGAAATTCACGGATATCTTTGAGCAGGCGGAATAATTTCAATCGTTTGGCAGTCTCAATAATATCTACGCCCCCATGCTTCCCGAAAATGAAGCTCATGCCATACATCTTGTATTTTACAGGGAAGGGTACATCCACATCTGCCTGTATGCCACTGATGAGTACATCTACTTCGCCATGCCTGGCCAGTTCAGGATATACATCGCGGGCCCTGCTGAGGTGGCCATTGCCGGTGCCTTGTATTGCAAAAAGTATTTTCATTGATGGTTAAAAAAGCATTTGATTGTGTGGTAAGCGGCAAGTGAAAATTAATTGATTCAGGCAGCTTCTATGACACCGCCGAATTCACCAAAATGGTCGGATACAGTGAGGGAAGGGTCTGGCTTGGCTGGCTTTATGTTCAGCTCGAGCATCAGGCTTGCCATCATGGTTTTGGCCGATTCTTTGCCGTTCTTCTTTTTACTCACATCTATTGCCTGTGCTACCGGGTCTTCGAAATAGTTGTAAATGCTCCATTTAGAATCGTTGTACTCAAGGGCTGTAAGGTTCTCAATCCAGTCGCCGGAATTCATATAAGTAACCTGACCTGAAGGGGTGGTTACCTCTTTTATCTCAGGGTGGTGAATATGACCGCAGATCACATAGTCGTAGCTGTTTTCTGCAGCAATATCACAAACCGTATCTTCGAATTTATTGATAAATTTGACTGCGCCTTTCACACTGTTTTTCACTCTTTTGGAGATAGACAATTTGCCCCTTCCGAATTTTGCGGAAATAAAATTGGCCGCACTGTTGATAAGAATAAGGGCATCGTAACCTATAGCTCCGAGTTTGGCCAGCCACCGGCTGTGCTGCATCACCACATCGAATACATCGCCATGAAATATCCACAGCCGTTTGCCATCTATCTTGAGCGATAGTTTGTTGATGATTTTGAGCGAGCCCAACTGAAAACCCTTGAAGCGGCGTAACATCTCATCATGATTGCCGGGTATGTAGTATACAGGGGTGTCTTTGGCAATGAGGCCAATGAGGTGTTTTACCACCATCATATGTGTAGCCGGCCAGTACCGCTTGCTGAATTGCCATACATCGATGATGTCGCCATTGAGGACTACCGCTTTGGGTTTAATGCTCTTGAGGTACTGGAGCAGTTCGGTAGAATGGCAACCGTAGGTGCCAAGGTGAATGTCTGACAGCACAACAATATCCACTTCTCTTTTAGCCATGAGTCCCTTCAATGAAGCATTTGGTTGTACAAAGTAACCTGTATAATATAAATTGAATATTACCGGAATGTTAAGTTAACATTATCAGCCATGTTTTCCACCAGTTGCTCACAGGTTATACCCAAAGTTATGCACAGGGGCAGGGCCTGAATAGGTGATTAATGGAAGTAGGAGTGTATCTTGCCATTATATTGATAACGTTAACTTTATATAAACCTCAGGCATTATTTATTATCCTGAAAAATTTTATAAATTTGACAATCGGGTAGGGAATGGCGGTGTTACTTTATCAACATTAACTTTCTTGCCAGATGTAATTCTAATTGATTGAAAATATTTAATAATTTTTATACAACCGGTACTAAAAAAGTAATCTATGTCGACAAAGCCACAAAAAGTATCATTATTGGTTGCAGAGGATGAGGAGAGCCTGCGGGAAGCACTGAAGCTTAACCTGGAGCTGGAGGGTTATGAGGTTACCACGGTAGATAATGGACCGGCGGTGATAAAAATGGTGAAAAATGAATATTTCGACCTCATAGTGCTGGATATTATGCTGCCCGACATGGATGGCATAACCGTATGCGAGACCATCAGGATGCAGCATAATGATGTGCCCATACTCTTTTTATCGGCAAGAAACAGCAGCGCCGACAGGGTGGAGGGATTGAAGAAGGGTGGCGATGATTATCTGACCAAGCCTTTTAACCTGGAAGAGCTTTTGCTGCGTGTGGAAAAACTGGTGACCAAGAACAAGAAAATGAAGGAGCCACAGACCATGGGCGATATCTATGAGTTTGATGGTTGCAAAATTGATTTTGGGGCACATGAGTGCGTGGACAAAAACAACGTAAGCCAGGAGCTGAGCAAGAAAGAAGCAGCCCTACTTAAATTACTCATAGAACATGAAGGCGAGGTTGTGAGCAGGGAGCAGATACTGCAGATAGTATGGGGCTACAATGTATACCCCACAACACGTACCATCGATAATTTTATTCTCAACTTCAGGAAGTACTTTGAACCGGACAGCCGCAAACCCAAGCATTTTCACAGCATAAGGGGCATAGGGTATAAGTTTACTAAGTAGGTTGATAGGTTGTATTTATACTTTAAGCGGGATAAAATGGTGCATTTTGGATAATTGAAAAGAGGTACGCATCTTTATAAACCCTCTATAGGAGGCGTACCATCAATCTTCGTACCAGTGAGACTGATATACTGAATTACGAAAGATATTATTATGCTTGCCCAATAGTTCAAAAAAGATTGCACTGCATTCACATAAAAGCTGTAACCGGAGTATCTATAATGAAAAAACAGGTTTGATGCCCGTTGCAATAGTATTAATGAGTGGATCAGTATCGCTCAGACTCAGGGGGTAAGCGCTTTATCAGATGTCATTATGACACCAACAAAAGCGAACTGGAAAGCCAGGCGACCAATATCAAAGAATTGTTTACAGCAAGACCTCCCCGTAGCATAGCTGAAGCTATTATCAAAGTAAAAGAACTTACAGGCATTGAACGTAGTCCTGCTCGTTTACTGACATTTATGAAACGGCATGGTTTTCATTTTTTAAAAATCAGGCATATCCCTGCAAAAGTAAACTCCTGCAAAAGTAAATACCACACAGCAACTCAATTGGGTGGAAGAAATGCTCAAACCCGTTATAGCAGCCGGACATGAACGGTGAGGACAATAATCCCTCACCTCCTGCTTGATTGTTGCGCAATTCATGCGTTTCTCAATATGGGTATAATTAATTAAAAACCAGGAAAGAACATCTACAAAGTGAAATGCCCTGTTTATCAATCTGAGGCCTTAAACAGTTTAATCTGATAGTAATATTGTATCGAAATTTTATTGTTAACCTCAAAAACTCAAAAAGCTATGATAGCGCTAAGAAAAGATATAACATAGAATATGGGAATCCCATTTCACGAAAAACCGAATTTCCGATATGAATCAGGTCCCGAATAACAATGTTTATTTACTAAATTGATGATAGCTATTAAATATTTTTTCAATCCTCTGAAAATAAAAATTGAAAACAGGCAAGCTGATTACGGAAACGTTCTTTAGAATGCAATAATGAAACAGGTAAACTTAATTTGATTATTAACAAACAAACAAACAAAAATTCTATGAAACAGATTCTGACTTCCGCTATTTTAGTATTGTGCGTATCAATGAATACACAGGCGCAATACTGGCAAACAAACGGCAATGCCGGTACACCAGGCAATTTCCTTGGCACAACTAACAGTTGGCCACTCTTTCTCAAAGTAAACAACTTTAATTCAGGCCGCATTGAATCAGACGGTTCTACCATAAACGCTTACGCAAATACCGGTTACGGCTACAGGAGCCTGGCCAGTCTTGGTGGCGGATCCAATAATACCGCTTCAGGCGCGTATTCCCTTTTTTCAAATATTACAGGTATGTATAACGTGGCAACAGGATTTTACGCGCTTGGCACTAATGGCGGCGGTGGTTTTAATACCGCAGTCGGCACTTATTGCATGTACCAGAATACTTCCGGAGGCAATAATACGGCTATCGGGGAAGCATCCATGCCCAATAACACAACCGGGGGCAATAATGTAGCAGTAGGGAAAGCCGCCCTGCTGGACAACATTTCAGGTCTTTATAATACTGGTATTGGTTACTTTACCTATCCCAGTTACAACAGTTACAACTGGACCGGCATTGGTTCAACTGTTGGTGGAAGCTACAGTGTTGACAACAGTGTAGAGATTGGAAATACCAGTGTTTCGCGCATTTGGGGCCAGGTAGCCATGACCACTTTCAGCGACAGGAGAATAAAGGAAAATATAAAGGAAAATGTGCCAGGTCTTGATTTTATTAACAAGCTTCGCCCGGTAACCTATAATCTGAATATCCACACTCAAAACGCCATGTTATATAAAAATAAAGAAATGCCGCAACAGGATTGGGATAGCAAATATGATATTGAAAAAATGAGTATGTCTGGATTTATAGCTCAGGAAGTGGAAAAAGCAGCCCAGGAGGCAGGATATGATTTCAGCGGTATTGATAAACCCTCTACTGCGGATGGTATCTATGGATTACGGTATTCTGAATTTGTTATGCCATTAGTAAAATCAGTTCAGGAACTTTCTGCAAAGAACAAAACACTGCAACAACAGAATGAAGAATTGAAAGCGCAATACAACGAACTGAAAAACATAGTAACGGAAATGCAGCAATCATTATCCCAATGTTGTTCTAATTACCAGAACCCCAAAACTTCAGCAATACTGGACATTACAAACCAAAATCCGGTACTTGAACAGAATTTCCCAAATCCGTCTAATGGATCATCAGTAATACGTTGCAATGTTCCTGGCGCATTCAATAATGCAGTTATAAAGGTCTTTTCAATGGAAGGCGCAACGCTGATGACATTCCCGGTACAACAAGGTTCCAATTCATTCACTATCAGCGGCGATGCTTTAGCCATCGGGATTTATAATTATTCATTGATTATTGATGGAAAAGTTACAGATTCTAAAAAAATGGTAATAATAAAATGAACAAGGTGGTGGGAGTTATTTTGTTATCGTTCCTAAAGTAAACAAGAGAAAAATTTATAAAATATTTTTTCGTATATTATCCGTTGTTCTGCCTATGAAAAATTAATAAAAGCCGGGCTTTTCAGCCTGGCTTTTATTACAAGTATAAAGGTTTTTATTATCTTGCAACACTGAAATATTTCAATTTGAGCCGCTATTGTATAAATATATTTT
>CAIUZK010000052.1 GCA_903903635.1 uncultured Bacteroidota bacterium | reverse complement strand
GTAAAACAACTGAGCACTCAACTATTTTAGAGGGGTCACTTTACCGTGGAAAAGGAGGGTCACTTTGCCGCGGAATGGTGGGGTCACCTTCGCGCGGAATTAGGGGGTCACTATCCGCGTATTATCCAATTCATGAAGGCGAACTTATATTTGCAAAAGCATGATTATCAACATACTGGAAGGTGGTTATATACAATTTTCCGAAGGGAATCTGGAAGTGCAGATAAAACCCCTTCTTTGAAGGTATTCATTGAACTGAAGCTAAATGCAATAGCGCCAAAGACCCAAAGACCCATGTTGGGGGTAGTACCGTCCCGGCCGAGTCACCCTGAAGGGCGGCCTTGTGCACAAGCGGGGACTCGGGCGAGATCAGGGAACTAAAGAGGAGGATTGCCCCACTTGCCTTTTGTCTTCCCAAGTTATTCCAAAGTGAATTACCGCTGCCCAATCGCAGCCGTCTCCAGGCCCTATAATAGCATTCCCCACAATCACAGAGTAGAGCTAACCCTTTCCTGCGGACCGCGTGCCGCCTTAGCTTTAGCGGTGGCGCAGCATTTGGACAACTAGCGCAGCGACTCATGAACACCATCGAAAAGACAAACAACAGTGAATAACGGGCGGCACTTTTTTCGGCAATTGCATTAAGAACCTACAGAACATTTTATCTTGTCTATCCTCAAATTCAACAGACAGTGTCTGTTGAATTTCGTCCCAGCTGAGGTGTGTCACGAATGAAAAGAAAGGATAGTTCTTTTCAATGTTGTATAAAAGATGAAGGTAGGCCCTTCACATACGCCATACAGTTGGGGTATGTAAACCATCTAAAGGTGCTGTGTTCAAAAGGCATGGTGCTGAACGTTTAGACAAAAGGCTGTTGTAAAATAGTCAGGTAAGTGTAAAGAAGCTGAACGCAAGTGAACCGCTGATGACATGTCGAAAGGACAACTTGTTGACAAAACTATAGGAATCTCCGTCTTGCGCAGGTCTGTACCAAAGCCCTGTGCATAGCCGACCTGTCTGAGTAATTTTCTGTTCCCAACCCCGGCTTCAGGTTGCAGGTAAAACCCATTCTGGGCAAATGCGGAAGCACTGCCTATGCATAATAAACCAACAAGAATTCGTTTCATATACGGAGGTTATTCTTTAGCTTTTGCAAGCTGCTTTTTTGTTAATTTCCAGGTAATACCCGCATTAAAAGAATAGCAGTAATTCTTCTGGCTGGGATAATCTCCATTTGTGATGGAAGTGAGCATGTACTGAACCTCAGGCCCTGCAATTACGCTAAGTCTACTATTTACTTTATAACCTAATCGCACCGCTGCGTTTCCCCACAGGCTCAGCAGATTGTCATATTTTCCCAGGTCAGGTCCTTGCAACAGATGATTGCGGGTATAAACATTTAATCCATCATTCTCATCGTTCCTATACCTTTCCGAATAATTATACCCTATACCTATACCAGCTATGGGCGTAACAAAAAATTGCTTGCAACAATTGATCTGATATCCCACTTTCAGCGGCAGGGCAATTGTATAATCCACCTTGGTGTCTTTAATATGAAGGAGCGTAGGTTCGTTATTTCCGATGTATAAATCCCAATAATAATAGCGATCGTAATTTAAGGAATAACCTGTTCTCATAAAATCAATACCGGTACTGAATTGCCAATTATTGAATTGATAACCTATGCCATTCCTTCCACTATATGTAGAGAATCCCTTAGGCTTGTCCGTACCATAGGTCCATTTTCCGTTGTCAAATTTTGTCTTTAACTGCGCATCGGTGAAACCCAGCCCGCTTTCTGGTTGCAGGTAAAACCCATTCTGGGCGAAGGAGGTAACACTACCCAGGCATAATAAACCAACTAAAAATTGTCTCATAAAAGGTGGTTATTCTTTAGTTTTCGAAATTACTTTTTTGGCCAGTTGCCAGGTAATGCCCGCATTAAATGAATAGCAGTAATTTTTCTGGCTCGGCAGGTTACCATTGGTCATTGAGGTCAGCATAAACTGTACTTCCGGCCCTGCTATTACGCTAAGTTTATCATTTACTTTATAACCCATATGCAACTGCGCATTTCCCCATAGGCTGAGCAGATTGTCAATACTGTGCAAAGCAGTTCCTTTCAGCACATAATCATTAGTGTAATCGTAACCTCCGAATGTTGCCTGAGTAGATTTCTGCCAGTTTCTTTCTGAATAATTATAGGCAACAGCTAATCCTGCAACAGGAGTAATAAATAAATGCTTACTTATATTGATCTGATAACCGGCTTTCACAGGCAGGGCTATCGTATGATCTACTCTGGTTTCATTCATCCCTACTCGTTCAGGGCCACCATAATAACCGATAAGCCAATATTCACCAATGAAATTAATGGAGTAGCCGGTTCTCAAAAAATCAACTCCGCTGCTGAACTGCCAGTTATTGAATTGATAGCCCACACCTATCCTGGCGTTATAGGTAGTGAAACCAGTAGTCTTATTCTGGCCGTAAACATTCATATTGCCGTCTTTAGGCGTTACCTGTGCATTGGTATATCCTAGCCCTGCTTCTGGTTGCAGGTAAAATACGTTTTGTGCAAATGATGATAGGCTGCTGCCAAGTAATAGTGCAATGATGAGTTTCTTCATTAATCTGGGGTTTATTAGTTTTTAGCTTTTTCAGTTTGAGTCTTTTTCAATTTCCAGGTTATGCCTGCATTGAATGAATAGCAATAATTCCTCTGACTGGGCAGGCTGCCATTGGTCATAGATGTCAGCATATACTGTACTTCAGGCCCGGCTATTACATTTAGTCTGGTGTTTACCTTATACCCAATACGCAATTGTGCATTACCCCACAAGCCGAGTAAGTTATCATTTTTTGCCAGTTCACTGCCTTTCAGCAACTTGTCCTGTGTGCGGACTGGTCCATTGTTCAAAGCATACAACGCATCCTCAGTAAATCTTTCAGAATAATTATAGGCAACATCTACCCCGGCAGATGGGGTGATAAAAAAGTGCTTGCAACAATGTATCTGGTATCCCACCTTTAAAGGCAAAGCAAAAGAATAATCAATATGGGTATCATTGTTAAGTACAGAAATAAAATCTCCTGTGTAATAATTTATAGAGTACCCCGTCCTCAAAAAATCGATACCCGTGCTAAACTGCCAGTTATTATATTGGTAGCCAATACCTATCCTGCCATTGTAGGTAGAAAATCCCTTGGATGGACCCGCGCCATACTGCCACATACCAGCCTCGTTAAGTTTTACCTGAGAGTTGGTAAACCCCAGCCCTGCTTCAGGTTGCAGGTAAAATCCGTTTTGTGCAAATGCCGGCATGCTGCTGCCAAGCAATAGGGCAATAATAAGCTTTTTCATAAGTCTCTATTATTCGGTTATAGTTGATTGAGTTACTTGTGTTTTCTTTATTTTGGAGCACTGCCATTTTATACCTGCATTAAAAGTATAGTTGGTGCTTTTCTGATTGTTATTCTTATCCTTCAGCATAGAAGCCAGCATAACCTCAACTTCAGGGCCGGCAATAATACTCAGGCGGTCACTGGCTTTATATCCAAACTGAACCTGGGCCATGCCCCAGCAGGAAACGCTGTTATAATATTTGTTGAATTCACTATTGGTGAGTCCCCTGTTTATCGATTGTGCTTCCAATGTATTGTAGTTAGTCTTCTCAATTTTTGAAGCGTAATTATACGATAGCTCACCACCTATTCCCGGATCACAGAAAAATTTTGGCCCCAGGTTTAGGGTATAGCTGGCATATAAGGGCAACAGGACGTGATAAAAATATTGTGTCTCTTTGAAATAAAGCCCGGCAAAACCAGCAAGGCCAGCGATTGCGGTATCCACAGTAAAACCTGTCTTTGAATAAGCAATTCCTGTAGTAAAGCGCCAATGATTATATTCATATCCAATCAGCAATTTGGGGCTGTAAGTTGCTATGCTTTTTACTGGAGTTTGCCACGTTAGTCCCCATGGATAGGTAACTATATCAGTTGGCGATTTAATTTTTGCGGAAGATATGCCTGCGCCAATTTCTGGCTGTACAAATAATCCTGTCTGCCCATAACCAGCCACGCTGAACATTGTTAGAAATAAAAGGCAAAGATTTTTCATAGAAGGTCATTTATACAATAAAATTAGTTATTTTATGATGATAAAACAGCTCAATGGTTTAAAATCTATTTATATTTTTTTCTTTTCAGAGGTGAACATGGCATCGACTTAAACTTTTGGTTACAATTTAACAGGTTCAAACTCTTAGTAACCGAAAATCAGGATTTACAAGACCGCAAAAACAGTATGTTTCCTGTTCTAAAGAATAATTTCTAATTTGAGGCCTTAAACAAGAGTTTATGAAGCAAATATTAAAAACATCATTTTTATCATTATTCGTTGCCGGCTTACTGGTAACGGCTAATGTATCGGCACAGGATAACCATGAGTGGTCGGAAAAAACCTCGGCTGGCTATCACTATAAATTCGTAACCGGCGACCCTATGCAAACACGGTTCTATAAACTGAAAAACGGCCTCACTGTGGTGCTTAGCCCTACGCACAAAGAGCCCCGTATGCATTTTTACATTGCCACCAAGGCCGGTAGCAAAACCGACCCTGCTGATCACACCGGCCTGGCACACTATCTCGAGCATATGATGTTTAAGGGCACTCAGCGTTATGGTACGCTCAACTGGAGTGAAGAAAAACCATGGCTCGATAAGATCAACAATCTTTATGAGGAATACAACCATACCAAGGACGACGCAAAGAGAAAAGAAATTTACCATCGCATTGACTCAGTATCTGGTCTTGCAGCAAAACACGCTATAGCCAACGAATACGATAAAATGATGTCTTCTATGGGAGCCAAGGGAACCAATGCCTTTACTTCTTTCGAAGAAACCGTTTATACCGAAGATATCCCTTCCAATGCGGTTGATAAATTCCTCAAGGTTCAGTCCGACCGTTTTACCAACCCTGTATTCCGCATATTCCATACCGAACTGGAGGCTGTGTATGAAGAGAAAAACCGCACACTCGATAACGATGGCAGGAAGGTTTCTGAACTGATGCTGGCCAACCTGTTCCTGAACCACAACTATGGTAAGCAAACAACCATTGGTACTATCGAACACCTTAAAAATCCTTCATTGCTCGAGATCAGGAAATACTTTGAAACTTACTATGTACCCAACAATATGGGTATAATAGTATCGGGCGATTTCGATCCTGATGTAATGATCAAAAAGATTGAATTGTACTTTTCAAACCTGGCACAGAAACCTGTTCCTAAGTACACCTTCAAACCGGAAGCTCCTATGGCTGCATCCGTTACTAAAGAAGTGTTTGGACCTGATGCTGAGTTTGTTGCTATAGGTTACCGTTTGCCCGGCGTTCATTCAAAAGATGCTTTGCTGGCCGACCTCGTGGGCCAGGTGCTTACCAACGGCCGCGCAGGTTTAATCGACCTTAACCTCGTTAAAAAGCAAAAACTCCTCAGGGCATCTGCCAGTGCCGATGTACTGATAGATTATGGTTACATGAACCTCCAGGGTATACCTACCATGGGTCAGAAACTGGAAGATGTTAAAACCCTTATGCTGGGTGAAATTGAAAACCTGAAGAAAGGAAATTTTGATGACGACCTGCTTATTTCCATTGTCAATAATGCGAAGAAGGCAATGATGCAGCAAAACGAAAAGTACAGCTCCCGTGCATCTGCTTTAATGGGCGCTTTTGTAGGCGAAGAAGACTGGCTGGATGATGTGGCCTATACCGATCGCCTCTCCAAACTGACCAAGAAAGACATCATGGATTTTGCCAACAAATACTTTGGCGAAAATTATGTGGTGGTATACAAGCGCAAAGGCGAAGATAAAGGCATTATGAAGGTGGATAAGCCACCTATTACTCCGGTTGAAACAAACAGGAATTCTCAGTCACCCTTTGTAAAGAGCATTATAGAAGCGCCGGTTGATCCTGTTGCCCCTGTATGGATAGATTACAACAAGGACATGAAGAAAGGCAACCTCGGTCCCGCAGAAGTTCTTTATGTGCATAATGACGAGAACGGTTTGTTCCGCATGTCTTACAGGTTCAAGATGGGTACCTGGAATGATAAAAGGCTTACAGTTGCTGCATCTTACCTGCAATTCCTGGGTACAGGTTCTAAAACTGCTGAAAACATTTCTAAGGAGTTTTACAAATTGGCATGCAGCTTCAATATGAGGGTGGATAATGAATATACCACCCTGAACCTGGAAGGCCTTCAGGAGAATTTCGATAAAGCAGTGGCGTTGCTGGAAGACCTGGTGATAAATTGCAAAGCCGATGAAGACGCGCTTGCCGCGCTTAAAAAGCGTATCAATAAGTCCCGCACCGATGCCAAGAATAACAAGGGCGCTATTATGTCGGGACTGGTGAACTATGCACGTTACGGATCTGATAATCCGTTCAACAATGTACTGTCCGATGAAGAGTTGAACAGCCTTAGCGGAGATGCTCTTGTGGGCTTGCTGCATGCTATGACGGGTTACAGCCATCGCATTATTTATTACGGACCTGCTCCGTTGCAGGGGTTAACAGAGTCGCTGAAACCGGTGCACAAAATGCCGTCTATGTTCCACCCGGCTCCTGCTCCCAAGGTGTTTAACTATACCACACAGAAATCAAATGAAGTACTGTTTGCTGATTACGAAATGGTTCAGAGTGAGATTCGCTGGGTAAGAAATATACCTGGTTACGACCCTGCCAAACAGCCTGTCATCAATATGTTCAACAATTACTTTGGCGGCGGTATGGGTTCACTGGTATTCCAGACCATTCGCGAAAGCAAGGCGCTTGCTTATTCTACTTATTCCAATGTGGCTACACCGGAAAAGAAGGAAGACCCTTACTTCATCAGCGCATATGTAGGTTGCCAGGCCGATAAGTTCAATGAGTCTATCAAGGCTATGAATGAGTTACTGAATGAGCTGCCATCTGTCGAGAACAATATTCTTTCAGCTAAATCAGAAATGAAGAAAGATATTGAAACAGAGCGTATCACAGAAGATGGTATCATTTATAATTTCCTTGCTGCCGAGCGCAGGGGCCTCAACGATGATATCAGGAAAAGCATCTACGACCACGTTGACAAACTCGGTTACGAAGACCTGAAAAAATTCCATACCGAAAACATGTCCAACAAACCATTTACCTATTGCATAGTTGCATCAGAGAAAAAGATCACTCCCGACCAGCTTAAAAATGTAGGTGAGGTTAAGAAACTGACCTTGCAGGAGATATTCGGGTACTAATACTGTTTTGATATTAAATGAGAAAGAGGCTGCCTTCGGGTGGCCTTTTTTTAAATGTGATAATGTGGGAGGAATATGATAATGTGGGAGGAATGTGATTAATGTGGTTTATGTGGTTTATGTGGTTTATGTGGTTTTATCATGGAATAGGTTTGATTTTATCTATTAGCTATAATTACATAAGTGCAATTGCACAGTGGTGTGCAATAATTTATTTTGCGCAAAATTTTATTGATTATCAAGGCTTTAGATTGAAATATTTGCGCATTTGGGTGGTAAGTGTGCAATTTTGTCTGAACTGCTCCTTCGCTAAAGCTATGGCGCACAATGAGGGGATTCTCATGCTTAAAAGATTATATGATTGAGTTTGGACATAATTGATTGGGTTTACTTTTTCATTCATTGCATATTAACGTCAGTTCGGAGTATTAATAATTGATTATCAAAATATTAGATCCAGATATTCGGTTGAGCTTCAGGACATGCGATACCTCCGGCATCGGTGTAGGGTCTTTGGTT
>CAIUZK010000051.1 GCA_903903635.1 uncultured Bacteroidota bacterium | reverse complement strand
TAAAATCCGGTTATTGCAATACAGAAGAAAAAATGAAATTGCTATGAGTGAAATGATAGTGTTGGTAGATGTTAATGATAATGAAACAGGCATCATGCCTAAGCTAGCAGCTCACGAACAGGGTTTGCTGCACAGGGCATTTTCGGTATTCATATTCAATACTGCCGGTGAATTACTACTGCAGCAGAGAGCGCTTGACAAATACCATTCAGCCGGATTATGGACCAATACTTGTTGCAGCCATCCAAGACCGGGAGAAGATGTGATGGATGCAGCTCATCGCAGATTGAGTGAAGAAATGGGGATGGATTGCCATCTTACGGAGGTGTTCAGTTTTATATATAAAGCCAGTATGGAGAATAACCTTACTGAGTATGAATTTGATCATGTTTTTACCGGTATAACCGATTCGGTACCTGTAATGAATGAAAGTGAAGTTGCGGCCTGGAAATTTGTGTCGAAAGCTAAGTTGCTTGCAGATATGGAGTCATTCCCTGGTAATTATACCGAGTGGTTCAAGATTTGTATAAAAGAGCGTCTGGCGGAATTGTTTAATTGGTCAACCTATGAAAATTTATAACCTCCACAGGGAGCAATACCTGCCTGTTTCGGTAGCAGAAGCATGGCAGTTTTTTTCACAGGCAAAGAATCTGTCAAAAATTACACCTGAAGAAATGGGTTTTGTGGTGTTAACCCAACTGGATGACAGCCCTATTTATTCAGGAATGAAAATTGATTACACAGTCAGGCCATTGTTTAAAATTCCGATGCGCTGGACTACGGTGATAAAGAAGGTGGATGCACCCAATAAATTTATGGATAAGCAATTGAAAGGGCCTTATTCATTATGGGAGCACACGCATACTTTTGAGCAGGTAGCCGGTGGTGTTAAGATGACCGATGATGTGCAATATGCACTCCCGTTGGGCTGGTTGGGCATTCTGGCCCATTGGTTGGTGGTAGGCAGTAAGTTGAAGAATATTTTTGATTTCAGGGAAGAAACATTGAATAAATATTTTGGAGTTTATAAAAAACAGTGAGTATGTGGCTGAGTAATTTTTTGCTTGTTGCGGGTACATTTTTCGGGATGGAGGCTGTTGCCTGGCTTACACATAAATTTGTGATGCACGGGCTTTTATGGAATTTGCATGAAGATCATCATAGGAAGAACCCAACTTCTTTTTTCGAGAAGAATGATTATTTCTTTCTCATATTTGCCATACCTGGTATTATTTGCCTTGCTCTGGGAATTTATACACCTCTTACAAATTTGCTTTATGTAGGTTTGGGTATTACCATTTATGGCATAGCTTATTTTTTTGTGCATGATATTTTTATACACCAGCGTTTTAAGATTTTGCGGAATTCAGATAATTTCTATCTACGCGGTATCAGAAGGGCGCATAAAATGCATCATAAACATCTGGGAAAAGAAGATGGCGAATGTTTTGGCATGCTTTGGGTGCCGGTCCGGTATTTTGTAGATGCATTAAGAGCCAGGTAAAGCAATGGATGTCAGATACACATATTTGCTCGTCGATTTTTTCTGTATTATCATACCATTAGTATTTTCATTCCATCCCGGTATTCGTTTCTACAAAGAGTTGCGTTTTTTTGTTTTGCCATGTATTGTTGCCGCTCTGTTTTTTGTTGTGTGGGATATATTGTTTACTAAAATGGGTATATGGCAATTTAATCCGAATAGGGTGGTAGGCATCTACCTGGGAGGACTGCCACTGGAAGAGTATCTGTTCTTTATATGTATACCTTATTCATCAGTGTTTACCTGGTTCTGCTTTACAAAATTCTTCGATTTCGACAAGTATCAGACAAGCGGAAGAATAGTGACAAGGATACTTGTAATTACTTTAACCGTGGTGGCCATAGTGTATCCCGGCAGGTTGTATACTTCCGTCACATTTCTGTTTCTGGCTTTATGCTTGTCATGGCTCCTGGTGCGGAAAGTAACTTTTCTGCCCTCCTTCCTGATATCCTTCCTGGTGCTTCTGATTCCATTTTTTATATCCAATGGCATCCTTACCGGAAGTATGATCAGTGAGCCGGTAGTCTTGTATAATAGCGACTTCAACCTGGGCATCAGAATGTTCACAATACCTGTTGAAGATACTTTTTATGGTATGCTGCTTATCTTGATGAATGTGGCCGGATTCAGTTATTTACGCAAGAGATCTACGAGGGTCAAAGTGGTAAATGAGTATTGATATGATAATTATATTATCAGTATTCAATCTGCCTCTTAAACCTTTTTGTTATCTTGCTGTCCAATTACCTTCATAAAGCAAATAAAAATGGTTGTACGTTTTACCCTTATAAGTTTTTTTTTATTCTTTTCTTTTACAACCATTGCCCAAACATTCAGTATCTCAGGCCAGATTGTGGACAGTAAAGACACCTCGTCACTCATTGAGGTAGGTGTTCAGGTGCTGAATTTAAACGATACTTTATTAAGGAAAGGTACGGTGACAGATGCCAACGGCAACTTTTCGCTCGATGGCTTTAGCGCCGGTAAATACCTGCTCAGGCTCGATTATCTGGGATACAGACCATTCAGCAAAACGATAGTAATACTTGACAGAAATTTGTCTTTGGGTACTCTTAAAATGAAAACATCTGAAAATGAACTTAAGGGTGTAACTATAAAAGATAAACAAAAACGGGTAGAGCAACTTGGAGACACATCTCAATACAATGCGGATGCCTTTAAAACACATCCTGACGCTACTGCCGAAGACCTTGTCGCAAAAATGCCGGGTGTAACATCAGACAACTCGGGTGTGAAAGTTAACGGAGAAGCTGTGAAACAGGTGACTGTAGACGGTAAGCCGTTTTTTGGTACAGACCCTACACTTGCGCTTAAAAATCTTCCTGCTGAAGTAATAGACAAGATTCAGGTATTCGACAAATTGAGTGACCAGTCCGCTTTTACCGGGTTCGATGATGGCAACTCCCAGAAAACAATGAATATTGTGACCCGCAGAAATAAAAGCGAGGGGCAGTTTGGTAAGCTTTATGCCGGTTATGGCACAGAGGACAGGTACATTGCAGGCGGCAGTTTTAATTCGTTTAAAGGCGATCAGCGAATTTCTCTGATAGGCATGACCAATAACATAAACCAGCAGAATTTCAGCTCGCAGGATATCCTAGGGGTATCAGGTGGCGGCGGTGGAGGTGGCATGTGAGGCTAATTATTGGACTTATATTAATACTGAAACAATGATATATAGCGCCAGGGGACCAGCTATTGGATTATCAACTTTTTCTTGGATGGATATGTCCACATTGCTGGAAGTGATAGGAAATACTTTGCTTGTTTCTCGCCAGGTGATGAAAAGAAAACGTTTGAAATTATTAATAGCCATTGTCTGCCGAATACTCGAAAAGTTATTTGTACAGCGACAAGAAAAAGCTATGGCGATCCTATGATAGACATAACTCATAGGGATGCCAATGCTATAAGTGATGACCCACATTTTCCGCTCATCGATTTATACTCATGGCTTTCTGGAATCGATAGTACGAAAGCAACCAAGGACAACTTTCAAGTGTATCTAAATGCCTATTCATTTATTAAGAACAAAAATACCATTGACGATCTAATGAGAATCCTTGTCACTGACTATCGGAATCATCGGCAGAAATAGTGCGTAAAGATGACAAGTTACATAATGAATCAATGGAACGCCACAACAAGGTTTTGTGGTTCAAAAGGTCAATGTCAATATTGATAACGCAGATTATACCATATCAACTTAAATATCTCGCTCGCAAATACAAAGGGACTCTAACGGAACTTTAGCATGATCAGGGGGCTGTGTATCCCTATTTCTTGCATCTTCGGTATGAAAATATTGAGGAATGAAAAAGCAACCGCCTGCCATAAAATTTGAGGGAACTAAGTTATATATCGATCTGAGACTTGAGCAGTTTAGCCAAGTAGATAATCCCCACAATACCATTCCATTCGCTGAATTGATTGAAGCATACAATCATTGCATCCTATTCTACGACACCAATATAAAGAACGTATTCCAGGGACTGGCTATTACAAACCAACCTGGCAACCTTAAAATCATTTCATTTCCCTCACTGTGGCAACTAGAATCCGGGGGAATAATAAATAAGTCATTCAATTTGACCTCGCACTAAAGAAATAAGGCATCTTCACGATAAAGAATAGTAAAAAGAAATGAAAGACAAGAATTATTCGATAAATGTAAGCTGGGATAAACGCTATCCAAAGGTGGGAACGGAACTATGCCCTATTCAACTCGTCATGAACATTAACGGACTTCAATTCAAGGTAAGTTTGAAACTGTATTCGACAAGCGAGGACTTTAAAGCAGCCATGAGAGGCAGGGGCGGAAGCCTTGATATAAAGGAATTGCGAAAGCAGATCAACGTCTATAAAGATAAAGCAGATAAAATATTGGTGCGTTTGCCCAATCCTACAAGGGAAACGTT
>CAIUZK010000050.1 GCA_903903635.1 uncultured Bacteroidota bacterium | reverse complement strand
CAATCAAGATGGCAATAAAACCAACGCATAGCGGAAAGCCAAACCAGTCCTGCCTGAAAAAGCCAATCAGGACAATCCTCAAAAAACAGCAGACAGAAGCCATAGGAGCAATCCAAAAGGCATTCAAAGACGAAGTTTTGAGCCGAACCCCAACCCGCAGGGGATTAGACCAAGTTGTAGCCGTAAATACGGAAACATTTAATTTTCCACTACCAAAAATGGAGATTAAATACACACCTGATGGGTCTATAATGAAGAAGTCTCTTAATAAGCATCTAAAAAATGCCTTGAAAGAAGCGGAGAAAGAACGGAGAACCGCTATTGAAGCGAAAATCAATAATAAACTATCAATGGGAGGACAATTAACCAACCCAGAATGGGATAGAATGAATGAGTTGGGTGCCATGATGAAAAATCCCTTTAAGGGCCAGTTTAGAGAGGTTCTGCCACCAGCACCACTGGCAGCAGCACCACCTCCACCTCCTCCACCTCCTCCTCCACCCGCACAGGCAGCATAAAAAAACTTTATGACTGGAAATTAACAGCCCTACTGATTGCGCAGTCAGTAGGGCTAATTTTTTGTAAAAAAGTCAAAAAGGGACATAAAAAATATAATATATATCATATCGGTTTGAATAAAAAAATCAAGAACCAACTATGAACTATTTAACAACAACATTCAGGGACTTTGTAAAGAACCAATTAATAGCAGAGAGCAAAAAGGACAAGCAAAACGGCAAGCAGGAACAAGTTAAAGAAAATAAAAGCAATACAGACTGGATAAAGCAATTACAGGATGAGTTCAACCAAATAATGAAAGACTATGATAATCTATAACAATAACATGGAGGCACTTTACGACTTTAATATGATAGTGGAATTAACAGGCGCAAATCCATCATTTTTAAACAGAGCAATTAAGAAATACGGCTTTAAAAGCAATGAATATGTAAAATACCAGAACAGGCACTTATACAAACAATCAGCAGTGATAGATTTTATCGTGTTTCTGGTGAATACTGGAACAGAGCGCCAGCAAAAAAATGAGTTAATATAATGGCATACGATTATGAAAAAATAGCCTGTTTGAAAAAGCAGATGGCAGCAAAAATGAAACAATTAGGCACAGAAAAAGACTATAACGGCAAACAAAGGCTTCGTATTGAAATTAAGATACTGGATTTGAAAATAGATTTAGAGCGATTAAGCAAGTAAAACAAAATATAATGATTAAAGGAGAGATTTTAACACCAGTGGCTTTAATCATTTACGACCTACCACGGGATCCATCGCAGGTCAAACCCAGCACAAAGATTGAGGGGTGATGGTGAGTAGAACTAATCTATTAGCAAGCAGCAATCAAGTATAACGGCATTAGTTGAACCAGTTATACCCCGACAGCCTATCCGACACTTATACGCAAGTAAAAGACGATAGTAAAAAAAGAAGGGTGAGTGAAGCCTGATAAACATTATTTGTTTAACAGGATCACTTCTCACGCCCTTCCAAACCTTCCTCCCCTTTCCGCAATTAAAAAAGACCAGTAGCCTGTATGGACCACAATTTCATAGTTCTTCATAGCGACTTTGCGGGTGCGCAGCACATAGAGCAAACAAAGCATTAAGAGACATTGAAAAACAGCATCGTATTTCTTGACGATTTAAAGCACTTAAAGTATTTCAGCAACAAAGTGTATCACAAAACGACCAGACGAGCCCGTTTAGTCAAGGAAACGCATTTTTGAGCGTTTTTTGATAGTCATTGAATGAATGATTTACAATTCTATTCCAAAATGTTGTGTGAATTAACATCACCCGAATGGAGCGGTCGTATAGATCCGACCAATAGCCTGTATAGGTCAATAGTATTGATTTTCCTTGGTTATGTGGTTTATTATCCTTCCATTAGCCACCTAAATAATTTTTTATGACCAAAAAGAAAAATGAAAAGAAGGTGGCATTAGTAGCACCAAAGAAAATTGAAATGATAAACATTTTCAAAACAACCTATAATTATTATAGGCATTGGGTTAAGGTTATACTTGCTGATGGCGGGCTTATCAAATTTCGTTTCGTTAAGGACGAGGGAAGTTATAACGGCAAAATAGCAGTTGCTAAACCCGAAGTAGATAAAGCAAAGAAGGTTCTTGCTGACTATAAATCAAAAAACCAAGACATAAAAGATTTGTGGTGGTAATCTTAACTTTTACAAGCAAGGGCAAAAATCTATTTTGAAAGCCCTTGCTTTTAATTTAAGTTGGTCCCGAAGCAACCTACAAATGAAAATTATTCATAGTTTTATGGCAACTAAATGAAAATCCAATTTCTATTAATCGCAATTAGTCTGTGCTTTTGTTCCGCAACCGCACAGATAACCACATTTAAGGAACTACAATTTTTAGTTATCAATGATGTTTCAAAAATTAAAAAGATACTACAAGCCGAAGGCTATTCCTTTTATAATTCAGGAGAGATAATGCCACATGTTAAATGCGATATGTGGAGTTCTGGAAATTCAAGTGCTAACAGAACGGTTTTTGGGTTCGGAATGGTAATTGGACGATACCCTGTATATGTTTTCATTGATACGACCTATAATTTTTATAGGAATACATTAAAAGAATTGAAGGAAATGGGTTATTGCCAGCCTTATGCTGATGAGCCTGAGTTATACAAAAAAAGCAACGACTTTGTGGCTATTCAAAAGGCTTCATATGGTTATTGTTATATGCTCTCAAAAAGTGACGAATGGATAAAAGCCTTACAAGTCGCAATCGCAGGAGATAATGTGAAAAAAAGAATTGAAAAAGAAAACAAAAAGAAATGAAAATAAAAAATAAAGAAACTGGTTGGAGTATTTTTATTTTTTGCGCCCTCTGCTCTCATTTATTTATTGCGGGCTGCTCCAATTTTCAAAAAAATGGTAGCGAAATATCATTCAATGACTTTGTTTCACTCCGGACAAAATCGGTAGGTGATATTGATGTTTTTTTGAAAAAGCGAAGTTGGAATGGCTATACAAAGGACAGCGTTACCAAAGAAGAAATCGCATATACATGGGAATATGATAAGAAGCAGAACAATAAAGAGATAAAATATGATATAACTTTTATTGCCGCATATCCCGACCACGACAATGGTATTACATCACATACCACGAACAAAAATTATTTTGAGGATATTGAACATGAATGTATAAAACACAATTACTCTTTGGTAAAGACTGAAAATAGTGGCACTATTGTCACGAAGTATTATTGTAATAAAACTACAAATACTTGTATAGCGTTAGCAAATATGGATTTAGGAGGAGAGCAAACCTTTTTTTTGATGGTTTTTAGCCTAAACGATTACTATAAACACAAACAATATCTTTAAGTCAATTTTGTAGAATTCCCCTGGGAAAACGGCTGATCCATTAAGCCATTAGCGAGGGCAAATTGGGTATATTTTATATTCTCTTCTTTACCATTCTTATTATTAAAGCACACCCGTATATTAAAGTCATTAATTAAACCTTGGAGATTTTTAACATCATCCTCCGATATAACTTTAACCCCAAATGAGCCAATATCAGCCCTATCGTGATAAACAGTCCATATATCAAAACCACGCAATTCATACTCTACTTTTGCTTCTACGCTATCGCCCAGATACATTCTATATGTTTTCTTTGGGTGTTTGAGAGAGAGTGTTTTTTGTAGTTCAAGGAACCCTGAAAATCTTTCTAATGCCTCATCTCGTGTTAAAAATCTTATTCCTTCCATAAATGCTTTTTTACATTACGAAGGTAGTAAAAAACCACATTGTTACATTTATATGTATTTTGGTGTCTCAAAACAATTACATCAAATGAAAACGCTGCCAGTAATTTTTTTAATTTG
>CAIUZK010000049.1 GCA_903903635.1 uncultured Bacteroidota bacterium | reverse complement strand
GCATGTTATTAACTGCCATAGCTTTAGCGAAGGCATGTTTTATGAGGCATGCCCGCAAGGGCACGAGCGCAGCTCTATCTGCGAATAATGAATTATTTTAAGACTTTTGCAACGAAATAAAAATGGGATAGATCGAGTAAGATGGTGGGAGTTATTTCGTCATCGTTCCTAAGTATTGAGACCAAAATTACCCCTACGCCTGCTTCCCGCCTATCAATCCCAGGTGCGTATTATGGAAGGAATCCGGAAACTTCAGGCCATAACCCATCATTCTGTCGAATGAGGAATGAGCCCATAAAAGCAGCCCAATGAGCAATAGTACCGGCATGTGGCCCGGAAATCCAATTGCAATGAAAATGCCTGCAACCAATTTATGGTGAATCAGATTATAGGTTATGGCTCCTGTCTTTGGGCCAACCAAGTAACCCAACATACTGACATCGGGAGCCAGGAAAAGTAATAACCACACCCACCAGTGAAAGGAGTATGGTTGTAAATAGAGTGCAATAATGCTGAGTGCCAGTTGTACAGCTTGTTCTGCTTTCAGTTGGTATTTCATATCTATTTTGATTCAGGATACAAAGCTCCGACATGGATAGGGCTGAATCCGTTAACAAAAGATAAGAAATGGGAATTACCGCTTTATCAGCCGGTTTCTTATCCTGCTCAGGCTGACGGGCGTAATACCCAGGTAGCTGGATATATAGTGTTGAGGTATTCGCTCAATTATCTTTTGCTTGTTGCCTTCCAGCAATTGCAGGTATCGCTCCTCAGGGCTAAGCATCAATAAACCCTTCATTCTGTCCTCAAGCCCTACTGCCAGATATTCGGCTATGAGCCTGCCAAACCGCTCCCAGTTGTGCGACTCTTTGAATAACCTGAGCATATCGCTATACCTGAACACCAATAAACGACAATCGGTAATAGCCTCAATAGTCAATTCAGATGGCTGATGAGTGATGCAACTGATATAGGCACTTACAAAATGCCCTTCGAAATAAAAGTAGGTGGTTTTCTCTTCTCCATCGCGGGTGTAATAATGCCGCATACTTCCTTCGAGCAGGAAACCAACTTCGTTGGCAATTTTACCCTCCAAAGCAAATGCTTGCCCCCTGGCTATCATTCTTTCTTCAAGGCATGGCAACAGCAATTCCCATTCGCTGTCCGCTAATTTGATGAATCGGTTAATGGCAGTGCGGAGGGAGTGGTAATGTGTATTCATAGTGTAAAAATAGGAAATAGCATTGCGATTACCCTGTAGATTATTTGGTTGGAATAGTTGCAGATTATGTCATTTTTACCTGAACTCCACAAGCCATTGGATCTTCTTGTTACCAAAAATAAAGTTCTCGTAGCTGTATGATTTCTCTGGTTTATTATTGCGAACCAGCGGATTCCATGGGCGCATGTCTCTTATTACTCTTAATGCCTCTTCGTCGCATCCGCCTCCTATTCCCTTTACTAATGAAACATCTGAAATTGTACCATCCTCATTCACTGCGAACTGAACAACTACATTACCGCTTATTCCAAGGTCGCTGGCTACTTTCGGATATACCATGCTGACTTTGAAATAATGGCCCAGGTCGTATAACGGAAACGCCCTTTCCTGGCCTGTGATTATCAAAATACCCCCCTCAGGGCAATCTGTTTCTTCACCATTCATTCCATAGCAAACACATTTTTTATGGCCGGAACCGGTAAAAGTGCATTTCATCCGGACTTGCCCGCCCACATAATATTGGGTGTATTCCTTAATTCTGCCACCCTCAAAAAAGCTTTCATGCATTGTAAAGCTTCCTTCATAAACCATCCACGACCCTGTGCTTTTATTATCAGCAAAATCACCTTCACTTGTTTTTAATCCGGTTAACAGATCATAATATACAGTATGCCCCCACAATTTGCCATTGAGATATTGTTTCTGTGCCTTGATTTTATTTGACGATGCATAATAAAATTCCCACTTCCCGGTTCGTTCGCCGTTCTTAATCAAACCCTCGCTGATCTTATAACCAAACGAATCATAATACACAAATTGCCCCTGCTGCAGTTTGTTATTTCCTGGTTCAATCCCGGTCACAAATCCGGTCATTTGCAATCGGTTGTTCATAAACCGGTCCTCTATATAAAAAAGCGAATCGGTCGAAAAAACAGTATCTACTTTTCTGTAGGTGCGGTAATAAGATTTATACAGACCCTTGTTTGCTGTCCATTGGTCATCAAAAAAGGTTGTGTCAATTTGTGCGACCGAAAACGTAGGTAAAAGTAGAAATCGTATGACCAGGACAATGTACACCAGGGTGTTATATTTCAAAAAATGCATGAATTAATCCGGGTTATTGGTCAAAAATACATTTACTGCATTTAAAGCAACGATTTATTTTACCATGCCTAAAACCGCACTAAGTGGAGGTGGCATTTATCAGTTATTGGGTTTCAGGATTTGCATTCTGTTTTTTTTATTCATCACTTCCGGATGTCTTTCGGAAAGCACGGAAGAATTCAATGTATTCCGGGTTTTAGATTAATTTCACAAAGGTAATAGTTTCTTTATAGAGAAACTATTACCTTTGTGTTTATATCCTTTATCTGATTAATGCTTGATCCGAAATTTGAAATATTATTATTGGAAGAAGCGATGAAATTTCTGGAAGCCCTTGATGAATCAATCAGGGACAAGATACTCTATAATATAGATAAGGCAAGACATTCAAATGACCCGAAACTATTCAAAAAACTCAAGGATAATATATGGGAATTCAGAACCCGATTTTCCGGAGACCAGTACAGATTACTGGCATTCTGGACGAGGCAAAATAATACAAGGACATTGGTTGTTGCTACGCATGGAATAGTAAAAAAAACGAATAAAATGCCCGATAAAGATATCAAAAAGGCAATTGCTATAAGAAAAAAATATCTCTCAATTTAATTCAATCGTTTATGAAAAAGGAACCATTAAAGAGCTATACATTCGATGAGGTTAAAGATAAGTTCCTTGGTATAAAAGGAACCTCTAAAAGAGATGCATATGAACAGCAATTAGGTATGGACTTACTTGGTACAATGATCAAAAAAACCAGGAAAGAAAGGGGGTTGAGTCAGGAAGAGCTTGGTAAGCTGATAGGGGTACAGAAATCATGGGTTTCAAGACTGGAAAACAGTACAACCAATGTGAGTATAGATACCCTGATCAAAGTATTTTCCGCGCTTAAAGCCACTATTAATTTTACAGTGAACCTGGATGAGGATTTGGTGAAATTGGCTTGAGGAAGTTAGTCTGTTACTATGTATTATATTCAGTAAAATGTAATATTTTTTTTCGTGCAGACATTTTTAGTAGATAAATCGTATATTTGCTACGTGGAGCCTTGCGGGGCATCACTCCTTCAGGCGGCTTTTAGCCGCCTGTTCTTTTGCTAAAAGACAGGTATTTATCTCTGTGCCTGAATTCAACTGACTGTAGGTTTCTTATTTGGTTGAGTTTGCCGTTTGCTATCCTGTATAATTTAAATTCTGAGACATTACTGTCCCTGATATTCACAATTACATTATTGGCCTGTTCGGCAGCAAGATTTATAATGTTGCCTATCGAATTTTTACCATAAGGTAATATTGGTTCTTTAACTTCGACATACTGGCCGTTTATCCTGAGGTCAGGATTCTTATTTTCTTTTACATTTTTCAGGAAAACAGCCCGCAACTCCACTTCCTTTTGGTGTATTTCAGGTAATATCTCTACTCTATCTCCTTTATCTGCTTTTTCCTTTGCAATGATTTCTATAAGCGGGTAGTCGTTAGCATTTGTATTTACTGCAGAATGACGTTTGACAAACCCATCACCATTTAGGTATATGATTTCATAGTAGTCTTCATAAGCCATGACAATAAATTTAACCTATGTTCCTTAGGAACGTCGACGAAATAAGTTCCACCATATTGCGAAGTTATATTTCTTTTATTAACTGCCATAGCTTTAGCGAAGGCATGTTTTATGAGGCGTAAAATCTGCGAATAATGAATTATTTAAAGACTTTTGCAACGAAATAAAAATGGAATAGAACGAGTAAGATGGTGGGAGTTATTTCGTCATCGTTCCTTACAATACAAAACGCTATAAAATAAATCTGTGGTACCTGCTGCCTAAAAAAAACACCAAGGTGCTCTACCACTCAAACTTCAGTTCCCTGATCTGGCCTGAACTCTTTCAAGCGCGCAAAGCAACCCTTAAGGGAGATTTGTGCAGGATGATACATCTTGAACAACCCTGCAAATTGGCAACAGGACAAATTTCATTCGCATTAATTATTTGTTAGCCAGTATGCCATTGGCTGTTTTTAAAAATGCCACTTCTTCCTTGCCTTGTGTTGCATCTGAAGGGTATCCCAATGACCCCAGCGCCTGAATGCTGAAATTGTTGGTTGCAGGGTCTTTGGTCATATTAAACAGCCAGCAGGTAGGGTAGCCCTGTACCTTAAAGGTTTGCTGTAGTTTGCTATTCTGAGCCATGAGTTCCTGGGGCAGTTGTTTGCCTCTCGGAAAATCAACTTCCAGTAATATCACATGATCTTTTGCCCATTTAATAAATTCGGCTTTAGAAAAGACCTCATTCTGCAATTTATGACACCAGCCGCACCAGTCGCTTCCGGTAAAGAAAGCGAAAATAGGTTTGTGTGTTTTATTCGAAATTTCCATCGCTTTCATCAGATCAGTCTGCCATTCCAGATGACCGCTTTTCTGTGCATAGGCGCCGCCTGTGTTGAATAATAGGGCTACTAATAATACTAATGTCAATTGCCTCATAAAAGAATATTGCTCGGGTGTTTTTTCTATTGTTACAATTTGGATGCCAAATATAAATCTTCCTTGTTAATATTATGTTGGCATGCTAAGGCATCCTGGCATTTAAAAACTGGAGTACTGTGAATATTGGCTGTTTTTTTTATTGCAGCACTATTTTATGCTCATAGGTGCCATTGGCATTGGTTATCCTCACCAGGTACAATCCTGTTGGTTCATGGCTCATATCAATTTGCAATAGCCCGCTAGCTTCTTTTTTGTACACTACCTGTCCGGCCATATTGAGCAGCTCTACTTTGGTGCAGATTGATGGCAAATCTATATTGAATATACCTCTTGCCGGGTTAGGGTAGACCGGTACTGCAATGCTACTGGCCAGATTGCCTGTATAGGCTGTATGCAGCTTGGTAATTCGGATACTATCAATAACTACCGGAGTAAGAGGTCTGTTGTTTACATCTGTAGCCACCAGGCTAATAGTTTGCACAACGCTATAATTATTATACACCATACCAAATACGGTATAATGATTATCCAGCCATGCATTTGTAGCAACGTTTACATAAAACTGGCAGCCGTTGGTATTGGGTCCTGCATTCGCCATTGCCAATGCGCCGGGAATATTTTTCAATGAGGGAACCAGTTCATCGGGTATCGTATAACCGGGACCTCCGGCGCCTGTCCCCAGCGGGTCGCCACCCTGAATCATAAAGCCAGCTATTACTCTGTGAAAAATAAGTCCGTCATAAAATTTTTCAGAGACACGGGCTATAAAGCTATCCACTGTTCTGGGGGTAAGCGCATCAGTAAGCCTGATATCGAAATTGCCCTTGTTGGTATAATACCTCACTTCAGTTTGGGCTCCAGCGCCTGTAAAACCAATAATACCCAATGCAAGCAGCGCTACTTTTTTAAGATTCATCATAAGAATAAGTTTATTATAACGGCAATATAATAAAAAGAAGTAAGGTGGCATAATTTGGGGTAAGGAGTATTTTAGTTTTAGTATGCTAAGAGCCAATTAAAATCCCGGTTTTTCGCAATTAAAATATTAATTTCGTATTTAAAATAAGAGACAATCAGAAATGAAACAAGTAACACTTACTATACAAGATAATAAATATACTTTTTTTATTGAACTGGTTAATAGCCTTGACTTCGTGAAAAAGGTCGAAACCAATGAAGGCACAGAAAATAAGAAGATACTTGATGGGTTAAAACAGGCTGTTGAAGAGGTAAAACTGGTTAAGGCAGGTAAATTAAAACCAAGGCCATTAAAAGAACTGCTGGATGAATTATAAAGTAGCTACCTTGCCTCAGTTTGATAAAGACCTCAAACATTTGGCGAAAAAATACCGGTCAATAAAAGCAGACCTTGCGGCTCTTGAACTTGAGCTTATTGCAAATCCAAAGACTGGCGATGAGGTTATTAAAGATTGTTACAAGGTCCGGATGTCTATTACTTCCAAAGGCAAGGGCAAAAGTGGTGGAGCCCGGGTCATTACCTATGTTTGGGTACATGAATCTACAGTTTTGTTGCTAACAATATATGATAAGAGTGAAAAAGGGAATGTTCCAGTTTCAAAAATCAAAGAACTATTGAAAAGTATTGGCATTAATTCCTAACCTTTATTTTTATATTCAGTAATTGTTTAATGAATTTTATTGTGTTAAGTTTCATTGCCCCGTTGTTCCGGATATAATAAAACAAAATGTCCTTCCAGATTTTCCGCAGGGAATCTGGAAGTGCCAATAAAATTTCATCTCAGATGGCCTTCAAACGCAAGCAGCCTGATTATACCCGCAACTGCATTTTTTACTTACCGCTATCCCAGGCAACGTCTTTTACGTATAATTTGCCCATCATAAATAGGTTCACCCATAAGGGTGAGTGCAAACCATTAATAATCCAGTGCTACTATGAGCAAGCCCCCATGTTTGACCCGTAGAATTTCTGGAGGACCGCCAAAAATCCAACTTTAACAACACATTTACTATATAAAATTGGAAAATAAAACCATTGATCTTACCTTTGTGTCAAAATCAACCCTAAACGCCAACTTATTAAACCATGAAGAAGTTGTAATTCCAAAATATTTGAAACAAATTAACTTTGGAATTGCTAAAAACACCAGTAATCAATCACCTCAGCGCCTTCATTTTCGCAAAAAAACATATAAACAACTGAAAATGAATCAATTGCAACTTTAAAAACTTCCGTTTTCCGGAAACTTCCGGAAGCAAACCAGAAGTTTTTTACCCAAAACCAGAAGCAAAACCAGAAGCATCCGGAAGCAAAACCAGAAGTTTTATGAAGTAAACCGGAAGTAAATCAAATGCTAGGCCATAATAAATGCTAAAATATTAACCAACAAAAACTTAACCAAAAAACTTATACTCAGCTAGCTGACCCTTACGCAAATTCCAATCCAAACAAAAAAAATATTTTTCCCATCTCTGCACTTTGAATTACATTTTCCCCTTACCTGTGCACTCCAAATCTAATATTGCATTTTTTTTCAGTCAACCGGGGAAATCTTTGGACTCCATTCCGTAAATTCAGCACCGTTCCAGCGGCCAGCGCAAAAAGCGGTGCAGGGCAGGAACTACATTAATTCATCGAACTTACGTTAATTTAACATTCCCTTTCCATTACCTTTTTGAAAAAATAGTATAAACAGTATAACCAAAAAAAACTGCTATGTCATCAAAAAAAATCCTGTGGCTGGTGCCACTCTTTGTATTAACGGCCTGCGGTTCAGGCGGCAATAACAGTGAATATAAAAGTGCTGAACCTGCTGCCATATCTCAGAGCACTGAAGGAGATAAAGTTAGTAGAAGTGTTGTATTGGATCCAGATCTTAAGGATAAAGCGCTGAACTCGCCAGAGCGGAAAGTGGTACACACTGCTGATTTTCATTGTAAGGTAAAGAATGTTTTTACGGCAGCAACAAGGTTGGAAGAGATGGTTAAATCGCTGGGTGGGGTGGTACAGGAAAGTAATATGGATAATGGAAATTATGACTACAGAACTTCCTATTACACTGCGGATTCGCTACGGCAAACTGTAACCTATACCACTACTGCAACGCTTATACTACGTGTTCCAGCCAGTTACCTTGATTCGGTTGTGAATGAGATACCCCGCTTATCAACTTTTGTTGTTTCACGGGTTTTAAAGCAAAGTGATGTAACCTACAGATATTTATCAAATGAACTTAAAAATCAGATCGGGAATACCAAAACCACTTCTGAAGCGGCAATGAAGCTTGCCAGAAAAAGTAAGGAGCCGATAGAAGTGCAGGAATATGAAGACAACAAGCAGGAGCAGAAAATCAATCGTAAACTTGACAATATGGCATTGCTGGATGATGTCAATTATGCTACCGTAAATGTTTCCTTTACACAACCCGAACAAGTGTACATTCAAACAATTGTTAACCCGAATTTTTATACTGGCTCACCTTATGTTTTGCAATTTAAAGAGGCCCTGGGTAAAGGATGGGACATGATAAAGCAAATAGTTATTTCCCTGGTAAGCATATGGCCGGTTTGCTTGTTGTTTTGCTTCCTGTTCCTGATTATCAGACGGTTCAGGAATAAACGCAGGCTGCTTAAGAAAGCATAAAAAAAATATCCCCTTCGCATTACTGAAGGGGATATTTTTTAAAGGAAGAAGAAATGTGTTATCTCGAAATAGTTATCTTTTTGGTTACTGTATTGCCATCCAATAATACATTGATAAGGTAATTACCTGATGTAAGGTCGGTTGCTTTTATAGCAATTTTACTATTGTTTGCGTTGCCAAATTCCTGATTATAAACAATCCTGCCATCCATATCCAGGATCTTTACGATAATAGAATTTGATATCGGTTTTCCAAATTGCAGTTCAAATGAACCATCATTTGGATTTGGATTTATGCTGATACTGAATGCCGGGTTGTTTATCTGGTTAGTACCGGTAAGGTCTCTTACCAAAACAGTATCGGAATAGCTGGTATTACAGCCGAAATTATCAACTGTCAGCGTAACTGTTTTTGTTCCGGTTGATGTCCAGTGTACACTTTGTGGTCCGGAGCCTGTGCCAGGTGTGGCTACTCCACCTCCAAAACTCCAGGCAAAAGAAGATCCGGTTGGTGCAGAACCTGTAAATGTTATCAGGTCATTCACGCTGACCAATGTGCTGTGTGTGGCTTCGGTAAAGGTGGTAACCGGTGTTCCCGGTGTAATGCTAAGTGTATCCGGAGCGCCTGTTCCGCAAGCATTGGAAGTACTGCAAATAATAAGTGCTGTGCCTGTACCAACGCCGGCATTTAAAGTAGAGGTTGAACTGCTTCCAGACCATCCGGTCCCAACCACATTCCAGGTATAACTACTTCCGGTTCCGCTGGCAGTAAAAACCGCTGTTGTAACGCCTGTGCATGGTGGCGTGTAAACGCTGATAGCAGGGGCTGGCGGAGTGGTATTAGGAACAATGTGCAAAGTATGCGATTCTCCCTGACCACAGGAGTTAAATGCGACCACAACAATAGTACCTGTGCCGGTACCGGCAGTTGCCGGCAATGTAGTTGATGTACTTGAGCCTGTCCATCCGGTGCCGCCTACATACCACATATAAGATGTTGCGCCGGCAACAGGAAGAATAGAAAATGAGGTAGTATCACCAACGCAGGGAGCGCCTATCCAATCCATTGTTGGTTGAGCTGGTTTAGGGCATATCTGTACGTTTGCCCACCATGTATCCCAGTTGGCTGTCGTTCCAAAAGAGTTAGCAGCCTCCTGTATGGTCCAGAAATCCATGTTGTTTCTTGGGTCAAGACATGCACCAGAATAATCGCCCCACCTGTTACGTGATCCGCCAAATGTTGTATAATAACTTGCGGTTCCATGGCGGAATATAACAGGCGTACTTGTTGAATCTATAGGATCGGTATGCATATGCATGGCATAACCACAACTTGGATACATGTTTTTATTAAGGTATCCAAATCCAATCAGTGCATCGTTACTGTCGTTAACTGCTATAGATGAATAATCAAAGAATGTAGGTGTAGCCGCATCATTGATCAAACCAATTTGTAATGGATTAGCCAGTGTGTCTATCTGCCACCATTGAATGGAGGAGCGGGTAGCAGTACCGGTTGCCGGCAGGAATACAGTATGCGTTGTCCACAGTTTCTTGTTTTTCAATACGACACTGGTAATTCGGTCATCGCCTGCATCAACTTTATTTGTCGTTCCCACCTGGGTAGCAAAATTTGCTCCACCGCCGGGCCCGCTTCCACGCCAATGCTGTGTTGTGGCAGGATAACCAACAGAAGATATAACTGGACTACTTACAGCGCCTGTTACTTTCCAGAGTCTAAGCTGTCCGTTATTACCACTCCAGCTTTCTATTACAAACAAATTAGGTTCAGTTGGATCATAAGTAACAGCCGGGCACATGGCGAATGATGCAGATTCGTTTATTCTGGTAAATGGAGCGCCTGTTCCTGACATGATACTTGCATAATTAAACAGGTATACCACAGCGCCTGAAGCGCCGCCGGTTGAATTAGGGAACATATTTCCAGTAACACAAATCCATTTGTTGTTATAGCCAAGGTTGGGAAAATCCATCCAGGCTGCACCAGTAGGATCTACTGCTATAGCATACATATGCCAGGATCCGGTTGGGTCATTGGTTGCTGAAACTGCAATAAGTATAGTTGAATTGGTAAAAGAAGGATTGGTTACAGCATCGGTTACCAATATCCACCTTTTGTTATAAGGATCATAATGAATCCTGGGGTCGAAGGATCCTGTGCCTGCAGGTAATATGGATGACCAAAAGGCATCAAGGCTTAAATCGGAAATTGTACCGCCAACCCTGTCCTGAATACGGATTTCTGTATTGATAGCAGTTACTACATATTGCGAATCAACTGCTCCGTGTGTATCTGGAGGAATAGAACTGCCGGGGCTTGCTGATGATAAAAAAGTGTCGTTGGGCGCAGGAGATACCGGCATCCATGGAGTTGAAGGGCCCATGGTATTTTTCTGAGCAGGTGGATGGTACATGTGCACATGAGCCGCATCGCCCGCATGGGGAATTCTGTGTTCTTCCTCATCATCCTCGTCCATTGGCTCCTTACGGACAAGCGGCAGTGGATGCTCTTTGTAATATTTTGCAAGCTCTGAAAAATTAATTTCTGCTCTTTTAAATTCCTTGCCGCTGGAGTAATTCTGCGCAAATGAAATATTGCAGATAAGGATAAGTATAGCAATGGCAGGTATGCCAAGCCCTTTTTTGATCATAAAAAAAATTTCATCAAAGTTAATAAAATAAAGTCATATCCTGAAGATTGTAATTATTGATCAGGACATGATCATAAATCAGATTAATTATTTTAAGTTACTAAGGAACGTTGATGAAATAAGTTCCACCATATTGCGAAGTTATATTTCTTTTATTAACTGCCATAGCTTTAGCGAAGGCATGTTTTATGAGGCATGCCCGCAAGGGCACGAGCGCAGCTCTATCTGCGAATAATGAATTATT
>CAIUZK010000048.1 GCA_903903635.1 uncultured Bacteroidota bacterium | reverse complement strand
TCGGACTATCAAACCGTTCAAAAGTTAATTGAAAAAACATCGACAGATACAGGGCTTACAGTTGTAGTAAGATTGAACCTGAATGAATATCAAACCGGAATCAAAGTAGACAAAAACCAATTGGACAAAAAACGAATTCGCAACCATCCCAACATCCCAGAACTCAACTACAGAATTTATCCTTAATTTGTAGGAATTATTTTGAAAGTCTTACTTACTATAAAAAGCAGTTAAAGAACTGAGATTGTAAATGTTCATTATAACTATTTTAAAGCAAAAGGAAAATCAATTTGGATTCCATATATGCATTTTCAATTACCTTTTTTACTTTTATTACCACAATGAAAAACTACTACCAGATTCTTGGCATACCTACTTATGCTTCGCCGTCTCAGATATCGGCTGCCTATAAGGCCCGCTTGGCCGAGTGGAAACGTACCGATAATCAGGACACTAGCCGCTACATGGATATCGAGGAGGCATGGGAAAATCTCGGCGATGATTTGCGGCGCAAATGGTATGACGATCGCTTTCTCGACAAAATCCAGCAAAAGGATACATTGGAGCAAGCCAGTATAAAGCGGAATTACGACAAGGTGAAAGCGGAGGCAACTGAGGGTAAACCTTCTTCCGGCTTTAATAAAAAGTTAATTGCCGGTGGCTTGTCGGGTGGTGCATTATATTTTATTATGCACGCTGTTATTTCTATTTACCACCTTGCCCCCCATTCTGATAATAATGTATTTAATAAGGAGTCACATCTTTCCACCTTTGACGAAGAAAGGATCAGACATACACTCGATAGCCTGAACAAGAAAAACGTTGCCGATACCTTCCACTACAAACCGGAGCAAGACACCTTAAAATAATCAGCCCCCGCGTGGGCGAGGGACTGATTTTATCTTAATAACTTTTTACAAACAATACTAATTATTATTGGGTATCCGCTTCAGTGTCTCCAGCAGGTAAGCCCAGAATTTCTGCACCGACGATATCTGTACACACTCATCAGGCGAATGGGCGCCGGTAATATTAGGTCCAAACGATATCATCTGTACATCCGGATAGTTTGTA
This sequence comes from uncultured Bacteroidota bacterium, assembly GCA_903903635.1. Classification (GTDB taxonomy): domain Bacteria; phylum Bacteroidota; class Bacteroidia; order Chitinophagales; family Chitinophagaceae; genus Nemorincola. The sequence continues at coordinate 36,924 of CAIUZK010000048.1, read as the reverse complement.
CCCAGAATGCCACACTCCAATCCGGCATGTACTGCATTGATGTGCGCAGTACCACCATACATTTCTTCATAAAGCGCAGACATCAGCTTAATAATAGCCGCATCGGGTTTAGGCTCCCAACCGGGATACGATCCGGCCAGTGTTGTGTTTGCACCCATGAGGTCGAAAGCGCTGGTAATGCTGGCTGCCAGATCAGTTTTCTCTGTTTCTACCGAGCTGCGGGTAAGGCACTGAATGGTGTAAGTACCATCTGATACCAGAATTCTAGCCACGTTATTTGAACTTTGCACCAGTCCGCTGATCTCCGGGCACATGCGGTAAATACCATTTGGGCAGGCATATATTGCCCTCAGCAGTTTATTAGTGAATGCTGCATCCAATACTTCAGCAGGCATTGTGGCCGTTTCTATAGAAACCACAAGCTTCGGATCTGTTGTTCTGTATTCATTCTGGTATATTTTGCCCAGCTCAGCCACGGCCTGCTCCAGACCTGCTGCCTTGCCGGTATCGGTTACCACCACCGCTACCGATTCGCGTGGAATCGCATTGCGCAGGCTGCCGCCGTTTATACTTGCTATTTCTATGCCAAATTCTTTGTTCAGTTGCAGCAACATGCGGTTCATCAACTTATTGGCATTTGCCCTGCCCAGGTGAATATCGCAACCCGAATGACCGCCTGTCAGGCCTTTCACTGCAAGTGTGTAGGCTTTATTCTGTGCAGGAGTCACCTTTGTATAAGTGCCCGATGCTGTAATATCTATACCACCCGCGCATCCTATGGTCAGCTCATTATCGGCTTCAGTGTCAAGGTTGAGGAGTATTTTACCGTTCAGCAGTCCACCCTTCAGCGAAAGCGCACCGGTCATACCGGTTTCTTCGTCTATGGTAAACAAGGCCTCCAGTGCGGGGTGGGGTATGTCCTTAGCTGCCAGCAGGCTCATAATAGCCGATACACCAATGCCGTTATCCGCTCCCAGTGTAGTGCCTTTTGCCCTTACAAAGTCACCATCTGCATACATCTCAATGCCTTGCTTATCGAAGTCGAAACTGGTATCGCTGTTCTTCTGGCACACCATATCCAGGTGGCTTTGCAGAACTACGGTCTGCCTGCCTTCCATACCTGCGGTGGCAGGTTTCTTTATAATCACATTACCAACTTCATCAACATAGGTGCTCAGTTGCAGACTTTCGCCAAACGCCTTGGCAAATGCTATTACTCTTTCTTCTTTCTTTGATGGGCGCGGAACTGCGTTAAGATCGGTAAAATGGTTCCACAATGCCTGTGGTGCTAAGTTTCTTAATTGTTCGTTCATATTAGTTGGTTTCTGTTGCAGAAAGGCTCGAAAAGCAAAGTTAGTATAAAGTAGTAAGGAACGTTGACGAAATAACTCCCACCATCTTAGGAACTATGCCGTTTTAAGTATAATCGCATACCTTATACGATGGTTTCTACCCCTTCTTCGCCAATATCTTATCAATGCTCTCCTGTGCTATCGGGTGGTAGTTTTTGCGGTACTTTTCATAAATGCGGTGAGCCATGTCCATACCATCAGGCGTTTTCACCATTTCGCCATAAAGAGGTTCAAGAAACTTCCTCCTGCCCACACTGCTCAGAAACTGATCCATGGCTGCATAGGCCGGCGTATACTTTGCCCTTACCGCCATCACAAACCACACATCTGCTATCTCGCTGTTGCCCGTCTTGGTAAAATGAAACTGGTCATCCAGTTGCTTCATCTGCCTGCCCGATAAGGCCGGTGGCATATTGCGCAGGAAGTGCAGCCACTCATGCGTGGTCCAGTCCTTGGTTACCAGTTGTGCTGCGGCTGTATCATTCAGAAAAAAATCGCGCTGCTCATCCACCTTCATAAAGCGCTCCTGCCCTGCCCTCGGGCAGTTGGCCGGTATGCCGGGACCAAATACCCATGCATTAATATCCAGCTTACGGCGCAGCACGGTATCGTCCTTTATCAGGTTAGAGTCCAGGTACACCAGGAATTCGGCTGTGCTGATGGTCTTAAATGCATGCTCATTAAAGTACTTGCTCAGAAACTGGTCAAACCGCTCCCTGCCCACATTCAGCTCTATCAGCTTGAGGAAATGAGATCCCTTTTCATAAGGTATATCCGAGAAGCCATCATCAGGGTCCCGGCCCTTCAGGTCCATCTTCAGCCAGGTATCCCTGCTTGTCGCACCCAGGTCATTTACTATTACAGTAAAATCCTGGTAGCCCAGTTCCCACAGCATATCGGCATAGCTCTTGCCCATCATCTGCTCCGTTATCCTGCGCTCAAAATAATTGGTGAAACCCTCATTCAGCCAGAAGTCATTCCAGGTGGCATTGGTCACCAGGTTGCCGCTCCAGCTATGCGCCAGCTCATGCGCTATCAGGCTCACCAGCGAGCGGTCGCCCGCTATAACAGTGGGCGTGCAGAAGGTAAGCCTTGGGTTTTCCATACCCCCTATCGGGAATCCCGGTGGCAGCACTATGATATCATACCTGCCCCAGCGGTAAGGCCCGTATAGTTGCTCAGCCGTTTTTACCATCTTGCCTGCATCTTCAAATTCATACCTGCTTTTTTCTATCATTCCCGGCTCGGCATATACCCCTGTGCGCTCATCAATACTCTTAAAGGTGATATCACCCACAGCCAGCGCCATAAGGTAAGCAGGTATAGGTATATCCATCCGGAAACGATATGCTCCGCTGTCGCTCACCTGCTGTGGGTTCTCCGCGCTCATCAGCGCCATGAGTCCCCTGGGCACCTTCACCCTTGCAGCATAAGTAAAACGTATGCCTGGCCCATCGGCACAAGGTATCCACGACCGTGCATAAATACTCTCCGACTGTGTATACAAAAACGGATGCTTCTTATCATGGGTTTGCGCCGGGTCCAGCCACTGCAGCGCCTTAGCATTCTTCCCTGTCTTGTACCATATTTTCACCATCGAACTGCTTACCGTAATTGGTATCTGCAATGCGCTGCCCAGGTGTTTTACAGGACTGTCCAGCACGAATGTAGTTTTAGTTCCATCGACAGCAACACTGTCTATGTTGAGATCGTAGGTATCCAGTTTTAAGGTTTTGGCTTTCTTGTTATTGTTGATGGTCCATGTGGCGCTGCCGTTTATTCGTTTCGCACCCATATCCACCGCTATATCCAGGTCCAGGTGCTGAAACTGCACACTATCGGCATTGCTTAACGTATGCACATCACGCTCTGCAACAAGCGACACACTCTTTACTGGCACAGTTTTATTGGTAGAACCATTGTTGCAGGCAGTAAATAAAAATATTGCTATCAGCGGTATATAAAAGTATCTGAACATAGATAAATTAACTAAAGATAAAAACCCAAAAATAGTTGAAATCAGTATGGTTTGGTAAAGTATTTACCGAAATAAGGAACCCCGCCGAAAATATAGCCCACAATCTGCACCCCTCGACCCGCCCTACCAATGAAAACCCGAAACATAGCCCTGTTTCTACAACGAGAGGGATTTGGGATTGGGTTTACATTATTGCTCATTTTCGCTCCTCACGAGGCTCGCCCACGTAGTATTGGCATAACTGGTCCATATCAGCCAGAGCAGTACTGAAGAAAGTGCGATAAAGAGCAGTTTCAGCCACAGCAGATGTACACAGAAATAATGACCTGCACCCAGTGGCCCCAAAATAAACATGGCCCCCATCGACTTAAGTATCCGGCCTCCGCTTTGTTTGGTCTGCTCTATGATAGAGAAGGGCAAATGCCTCATATTAATCCTGGCTATAGCGCAGATAAACATGGTGACATTAATAACTGCCAGGAGCACATCAAGAATAGCCGGCAGACCCCATATATATAATACGAATGCAGCCAGTAAAATATAAAACGGGAGGAAAAACTTTACCCACATGGCTTTAAATGCGCCTATCATTATTCTGCCGGGAACCATAACAGGAGTAGCATAATACACCCAGGCCGCTTTGTACTGGTCCGACATGGTAATGTAACTCAATGCGGAAACCATAACAAATGAAGAAAAATAGAGCAGGAACAAATGCTTGGAGGTGTCCGGTAGTTTGCTCATCACCTCACTGAACGATTCACCACCTAGTGTAAGCGTGTAGTAAAAGTAGATGGGTATAAAAGCAAAAGACGGATACACCCTCATCCTGAATGACCGGCTGCGCGATGTTTGCAACCAGGCAATAATAAACCCTGCCCTGGCTTCATCGCTCACATTAAAGGCATAAGCCAGTTTCTTATAAAGCCCGCCGGGGCGCTTACCGTTTTGCACGGGTTTATACCCTCCTGTATCGGCCGAGTCAATACCCGCTATCTTACTGGCAAAACTGGGTGTGAGGTACTTAACCAGAATGAACATGCATGCTACAGGAACCACCACTGCCAGCCCGCTATATACCGCAGAACCGGAAATAGCAACAGGATAGCCGATCCATGACCAGCACGAAGCCAGCCAGTAGGAAGGGGTAAACCTCACCCATGCGTATTTCAGTATATTGAAATCAGTCGGATTTTTCCTGTCGAATAATCTTGGGAACAAGTATACACTGGCGAAAAATATCACAGAGGTAAATACCTGGAAGTAGTTAATAACATCTTTGAATTTTTCCGGCTTGGCTAACCGAAGGATAAGCAGGTAAATACAATTCACAAGAAACAGTGCCAGGAATACCAGTAATAACAAGGGTATTGTAAACAGCGTAGCCGACTTCCAACCATCCATGTAACCAAGAGCCACCCAACCCGGCAAAGCCAACGGAAAAACCACCCTTACCAGATAGATGACCACATGCAGCAACCTTGCAAGCACCAGTGTACGGTCATTTATTGGCCTGGGAAACAAAATATACTTATCCCTCGAATCAAAAAGCACATTCGAAAAATCGGTGATCAGCATAAAGGTGATGATCGCAGTAAGCATGGAAAAGTATATGGTCAGGGAGGCTATGCGGTCATTAACCGTAATTATGGGCATCATATACAACACCCCCATAAACAGGAACATAACGGCATTAATGAGCGAGCCGAATTTAATTTTCTTTTGCTTTTGTTGTCTGCCAATAGGCAGCGGCTTCCGGTCGTCCAGTTTCAGTTTGGTATCCAATATAGCTTTCAACTGCACCACATCAGCCCCCAACCCGTGCCACAGCGCAGCAGGTAACATTATCAGAAAAAGCAAAAATCTGTTCATCCCAAAATTTTAATACCAAATCCCAAAGCCCAAAGTCCAAAGCCAAAAAAACAAAAAACAACCTATCAACCAATCAACTTATCAACCAATCAACCAATCAACCAATCAACCTTTCAACCTTTCAACCTTTCAACCTTTCAACCTTTCAACCTTTCAACCTATCAACTTATCAACTTATCAACCTTTCAACCTATCAACCTATCAACTAATCAACTTATCAACCTTTCAACTAATCAACTTATCCCCCCGCATTCATAGCCGCAGCCAGATCATCAGCCGCCTGAATCTGGTTACCACCCGATGTCAGCCTTGAGAATATCTGCTCCAGGGTATCAGCGCTTTGCTCACGCAATTCACCGATGGTACCATCAGCAATGATGTTGCCATTATTTATCAGTACTATCCTGTCCGATACCTTCTCTACCACATCCATCATGTGCGAACAATAGAATATGGTCTTGCCCTCCTGCTTCAGCGCCTGCAGCAGTTCCTTTACCAGTATCACCGCATTGGCATCCAGTCCCGACAACGGCTCATCCATGATCACGATAGAAGGGTTGTGCAATAGCCCCGAGGTAATAAGCACTTTTTGTTTCATCCCCTTAGAAAAGCTATCCATCCGCTGATCCATATTCTCCAGCAGACTAAACGAATTCAGCATTTTGCGCGACCTGTCCTCTATCACATCATCCGAAAGATGGTAGAGCTTACCAATAAAGTTAAGATACTCCCTGGGTGTAAGCAGGTCGTAAAGCTCAGCCAGTTCTGGTATATAACCCACTTTACTTTTCACCTCCAGTATACTATCCCTCAGATTTGTGCCAAACACCATCACCTCACCACTGTACTCCTGGATAATACCGGTAAGTATCTTCACCGTCGTAGATTTACCTGCCCCGTTAGGGCCGATATAACCTATGATCTGGCCGGGAAAAATATCCAGGTTGATATCTTTTAATACTACCTTCTCACCATAGTTCTTGGCCAGGTGACGGATAGTGATTATTGGCTGCATAATTTTTCGGTTTTATTTCATTAATCTCCTTTTCTAACTTTTTCCTTATGCCTTAGGAATGTTGACGAAATAACTCCCACCATATTGCGAAGTTATATTTCTTTTTTATGAGGCGTAAAATCTGCGAATAATGAATTATTTAAAGACTTTTGCAACGAAATAAAAATGGAATAGAACGAGTAAGATGGTGGGAGTTATTTTGTCAACGTTCCTTAACCAGCCTGAATGCATGATTCCACTGGCCCTTCAGCATGCCTGGTATACACCACAACATACACAGAGGCTCAATAGCACGGGCCGCAGTGGTCTTACCCATATCCTCTACTCCCCAGCCAAACTGGTCAAGTATCTCCCCAACTTCTTTCTTCGAATTATCATTGTTTCCACAAATGAACATGGATGGTTGCTCTGCAAATAGCGGATTGACCATAAATGCATTACCCACGCTGTTGAATGCTTTTACAAAATGGATCTCAGGAAACTGCATCTGCAACTGCTCCATAAGCGATTCTTCCAGATTGGTAAAAAACTTTAACACGCCATTTTCCGGCGCTGCTTCAGCAATCGGATTGCAGGTATCTATAACCGTTTTCCATTGCAGATTCTGAGGCCCCGCCTCTTCTATAGCATTCGATGCTACTGTTCCCTTTACAGCAAGCACTATAATGTCTCCAAACCGGGCTGCATCCTCAAAACTGCCGGTATGTGCATTACTGCCCCCTTTTTCCTTCCAGGCTGCGAGTTTATTGGCATCGCGCGAACTCAGCATTACCTCATAATTATGTTTCAGAAAGCCATTTCCAAGTGACTGGGCTACCACCCCGGAACCTATAATTCCTATTTTTTTCATACACTCAATTTTTCAGGAAAATTAGTATAAAAATGGAACTAAAAAAGAAGGATAACATTATTCTTTTTATTCAGCCCCCGAATATTAAGTCAATGACCAGATCTATTAAGAAATTCCTAATTGGGTTTTCATGAGTTGCCACACCCGCAAAAATATACTACCTTTAAGATAAATGTAGAATTTCAGCGTTCAATAACTTTCGCTCTTCCACGTTACAGGTGGCTTTGTAAAATTCAATTTTCCGCACGTTCTATAGCTTGTTTAAATTCACTAAAGGGAATTGAATTTCCATGTTTATACTTATCTTTTTTGTGGGCATATGGTATACCTCCTTATTTTGCCAAACATTTTTCCAGCACCGATACGCCGCTCATGGCGCGTTTAAAATGAGCAAATCAACCGAGAAAGTATTTTTCATTTTATCCTGGATCACCCAGGGGTCATCCTACATGAGCCCAAAAGCATATGCCATCATGCACCGCATGCATCACGCTTTTACCGATACCGAGCTCGATCCCCATTCGCCATCCTATTCCAAAAATGTGTTTGCCATGATGTGGCGCACCCGCAATATTTACCGCGATATCATGAACGGGAATATGGTCATCGAAGATCGCTTCACCAAAAATCTGCCCGAATGGAACTCCTTCGATAAATTTGCCGATGGCACTATTTCCCGTGTTCTCTGGGTACTGATATACATTTTCATCTTTGCTATGTTTGCCACTTCACCCTGGCAGTACCTGCTGTTACTGCCCATATTTGCTATGGGGGCGGTGCATGGCGCCATCATCAACTGGTTTGCTCATAAGTATGGTTATACCAGCTACAAAATGAAAAACACCTCCCACAACCTGATCTCGGTCGACTTCCTGATGCTGGGTGAATCCTACCACAACAACCACCATAAGTTCCCATCGGCTATAAATTTTGGCAGAAAATGGTATGAGTTGGACCCCATCTATCCCGTTATCCGGCTACTTGGCTGGACAGGCATCATTAAACTTCCCAACCTGGCCACGCAGCAGCCTCAGGGCGAAAATGACTTTTGATATTCGTCCTATTAAGAATTGATTTTATTGTTTTCTGCCCTTTCCTTGTTTATAATAAACAACGCGGTTATACTGCTCAGCGCCCCAAAGAAACACCATACCGAAACAATATAATCCCGGTAACAAATCATGGATATCAGGTAAGAACTCAACAACAGCATTCCCAGCGCCCTGAATAGTTTATTGCCTGAGAGGAATGTTGGGAAAACCGCAGGTATAAAATAGAGTATGCCGTAAAACCATCTTTTAGAAAGCGGGAAATCCAGTTCATACCTGATATGGTAGGGATTGATAACCAGGTAAGCATCAAAATTAAGCAGACACCAGCTATAATAAACAGCGGCTAAAACACCTGCTCCGGCAAACCATTTCAGTATTCTTTTTCTTTTGAAATCGTGCTCCAGCAGAAGCACTGAGAAGGGAATAAATAAAGGCCATCCTGCCTGTGCCATGATAAGGAAAGCATACATGACTACCTTCTGGTAATGGGCCAGACCAGCATCATGAACCGAAAGCCATATTACCCCCTCGCACAATTGCTGAAAGGAGAACAGAAAAGGCATAGCAGTCAGAAATCTCTGAGGGGCGGTTTGGCTTCGGGCAATACCTGCCACACCAACCGCTGCCAATAATGCTGAAGATGCAAAACTTGCGCTGGCTGAAAAACACATATTTTCAGGTGAATACTTAAATATTACCTCTGCTCAACTTATTAAGCAGATTAACATAAGCAGCCTTTGCCCCTGGCGGCAATTCCGATATCACTTCGGGCTGTATGTGCGGATAAGAACGGGCTTCCGACCAATCTATTTTGCCATCCCATTTCTTTTGCAACTCCGGTGGAGTTTGTTTCATAATCCTGCCAAAATAGGCATTGAACTTACTCTGCAATTCCGGGGTAATTACCATAGCGACATTTTAAGCAGGTGAAATAATATAATAAACAGAATGACTGAAATTCCTGAATAACCAAGGAGAAAATAGCCAAACAACCATGTACTATGATGTAAGGTAGAGCATTTTCTTTACCCCGACTTCAATTTACAAAAAAATAGTCCATATTATTTCCACCTTGCAGCATAAAGCTGTTACGCCTGCTAATAAACTTATTGGCCAGGTCTACAGATGTTATAGCGGATCTGCCGGTATATGTATAGATGAAACTATATTCTTACACTCCGGACATAATATATGTATTACCGATACCGACCATGGCGCTGCTTTTCCGGATCCTTTTGCTGATAGTTGTACCAGACCTTCTGTACGTTCGGCTTCTTCTATTGTAAATTTCTTCCGGCAATCCGGGTTAGAACAACAATAGGTTAAATGAACCTGACTCATAAAATATGTTTTAAAAATATCCTGCATTCCCGAAACCGGGTATCCTGATTTCTGATTACAAAGATATTCCGGCATATGGCCACCCTTAATGATGGCTATCAGACAGGTCGTTGATGTTCATCAACCTGTTGAGTACGTTCTTATCGGTTGCTATATTATTCAAACACAAAGAGGAACACACCTTGATCCATTCCTCCATATATCTTTATCCCAAAAAATCACCTATTTACATCAGTACCTACTCCCCTACTCCCGCATCATCTCTTCTATAACTACTGCAATATCCTCTGCATTGGGTTTCGAAAAATAATCTCCGTCGGTAGAATACGCCGAACGGTGGGCATTGGCCGAAATGGTTCTTGGCGAAGCATCCAGCCATCTGAATCCTCCCTGTTTTTCCATTACCTGCTGAAACATATATGCGCTCGCGCCACCCGGCACATCTTCATCTACAAATACTATGCGGCTGGTCTTCTTCAGCGATTCTACTATCATGTGGTTGATATCAAATGGCAGCAATGTGCGCACATCTATCACTTCACAGCTTATGCCCTTTGGCAGCAAATAATTCACTATAGCCTCATCTATTATACGTAGTGTCGACCCATACGACACTACTGTAATGTCTGTTCCTTCATTCACCACCTCAGGCACCCCAAATGGCACGGTGAATTCATTCAGGTTGGTGGGCACTTTTTCTTTCAGGCGGTAGCCGTTCAGGCACTCTATTACCAGGCCCGGCTCATCGCTGCGCAACAGGGTGTTATACATACCTGCCGCCTGGGTCATATTGCGGGGCACACATACATACATCCCCCTCAGCGAGTTCAGTATCATGCCCATTGGCGAACCCGAATGCCAAACACCCTCCAGCCTGTGGCCACGGGTGCGCACTATTATCGGGCATTTTTGCCCGCCGCAGGTGCGGTAGTGCAGTGTAGCCACATCATCGCTTAGTGGTTGCAATCCGTACAGCAGATAATCCAGATATTGTATTTCTGCTATCGGTCTCAGTCCACGCATGGCCATACCAATGCCTTGCCCTATTATAGATGCTTCCCTGATTCCGGTATCCGAGATCCTTAAAGCCCCGTATTTATCCTGTAGACCAGCAAAACCCTGGTTTACGTCTCCTATTTTACCCACATCCTCACCAAAGGCAAAAACCGCCGGGTTATTTGCAAACGTTTGATCAAAGTATCTGTTCAGTATTTCATAACCATTCAGCATCCGCACATCAGCATCAAAGTGTGGAGGTATCTCCTTTACCTTCATGGCGCTGTGCTTCGATGCCGAATACAGGTGAGAGGAGAACCGCTCTTTATTCTCTGCCAGCAGATAATCGTAATAATTACGCAATGCCCTTACTGCCTCACCTTGTGCTGGACAAAGATTAAGCATCTTGCTTACCGCCTGCACTACATCTTTTCTGATAGGCTCTTTTAACGCATTCAGTTCTTTTATTACAGCGGCAATAGCCTGAGCGTTCTGGTCGGCCTCATACACAACCTGGTTGCCCAGTTGGGTAGCCTGCCCTATCTGCTCCACCACAGGAGCTATAAACTCGGCCCATGCCTGTTTCTTGGCTTCCTTGGCTTCGGTTCTTGCCTCTTCTTCCAGAGTGGTCAGTTCATCGGGCAGGGCAATTTTGTTTTCCAGTATAAACTGCTTCATCCTGGCCATACAATCCCATTCCCTTTCCCAGTTCAGCCGCTCCTTATTTTTATACCGTTCGTGCGAGCCCGAGGTAGAATGCCCCTGAGGCTGTGTCATTTCCTGAACATGAAAAATAGCCGGTATCTGCGTTTCGCGCACCCGTGCTACGCCCTGCTGTATGGTTTGCACCAGCGAGGCATAATCCCAACCCTTTACCGTATATATATTAATGCCGCCTTTCTTTTCATCCCACTGCATGCCAGCCAGGGCATCAGATATTGAATTTTTAGTTGTCTGGAATTTGCGCGGCACAGATATGCCGTAACCATCATCCCACACAAACAAGGCCAGCGGTACCTGCAGCACACCCGCCGCATTCACGCTCTCCCAAAACAAACCCTCAGAGGTCGAGGCATCGCCTATAGTGCAAAATATAACCTCATTTCCTTTATTGGTGAACTTCTCAAAGCCCGTCTGCAGTTCATCCACATTACGGTACATCTTCGAGGCATATGCCAGGCCCAGTGCGCGCACCATCTGCCCTGCCGTGGGCGATATATCGCTGCTCGACTGTGGCTCCTTCATCAGGTCTTTCCACTCGCCTTTGTCGTCCAGCCAGCGGGTACCATAATGCCCGTTCATCATTCTTCCTGCGCTCGATGGCTCATTGGTGGTATCGGTATCGGCATACAACTGGGCAAAAAACTGTTTCAGCGTGATCATGCCGGTAGCAAACATCAATGTCTGATCCCGGTAATACCCTGAACGGATATCGCCCGGCTGAAAACATTTGGAAACCGCCACCTGCGCCAGTTCCTTACCATCTCCGAAAATGCCGAATTTGGCCTTCCCGGTCAGTACTTCCCTGCGCCCGATCAGACTCGCTTCCCTGCTGGCCACCACGAGACGATAGTCATCAAGTACTTCTTTTTTAAACTCTTCAAACGACAACCTTGCTGACTTTGATGAAGCGGCGATTTGTGGCATATTGCAATGGCTTAGATACTGACAGGTACAAAGATAGGTTTTAGAAAGAAAACAAGGAAATAATGGGTTTTGCTTGTCAGCAAGCTATCATAGCTTTAGAGAATTGGAAAATCTCAAATTAGTAATAATAATCGAGGTTCACTCACAATAGACAGATAACATGGGTCACATAACACATTTGTAAATTATAAATTTATTAATTAGAAAATTAAAAGGTGGTCCACTCGCGCATATCAGGTAATCGGGATGCGGTTTCAATATTGCTTCATTAACTCTTTCGTGGTTCCATAATTTATTCTTTGAGTTTGATTTGCAAAATTCGCTTCAAAATAATTGCAGGGTTTGGTATTGATTTTCAATTTGTTAATTGTCTGAATCGCGGATTTAGGGGATTAAGAGATTTCGCGGATTGTGCTGTTTGTGTTGGAACCTTCAATTTAGGCTGGTTTGATTGATTTGGTTGATTTTACCTGCTGTTTCATCCATAGCAAAGTTGCTTTTCAGGGTATTCCTGATGGCTTTTTACCTTTTGCTTATGTTTTTGGGTGTTTGGGACAATAGGTATCCTGTCTGTTAAGAAACAGAAATAGTGCAATGGAAAATTGGAGCTGTAGTTTTTTTATGCGGCTTTGCGGGAGCGTTCCAGTTTGCGGCGCTGGGCACGGTTGAGGGGTGGGGCTGGTTGGGTTTGTGTTTTTTTGTAGTTGAGGAGTGCATCGAATTCTAATGGATGTGCATCTGGGTTTTCAGATTCGTATCTTACTTTGGCTAGTTCGAATGCCTTCTGGTAATCTTCGGGGTATTCTTTCTTGTAATACTCGATTTCTTCATCAGTCATCAGGGGTGTTTCTGTTTCGTTGATGGGTTGGGGTTTGGGAGTTTCGTTTACGGGAGGTTGTTGTGGGGTTTGGAATTGCGTTTTATTTTGTTTGGTGGCTTTTACACGGGTTGCCAGGAAACCATCTATGTAGGGTTTAATTTGTTCTGCCATATCGGAGTTTTGTTGTTCGACGTATTCGAGGAAGTAGGTGTTGAGTTCGATGTTTTCGCTGAGGGTGTTGCGGGTACGGAGTTTGGTGATGGTGTTGACCAGCTTGTGCATGGAGTTGACTTCGAGGTGGGTTACGGGTTTGTCCTTCCTTTCATCCGAAAGCAGGTGATCCTGCAAATTGGAGAGGATGTGGTAGCAGTTGTCGATTAGTTTGATGGGCATGTGCTGTGCGCATTTTTTGATTTCGGCCCAACCGTTTTCTTCGATCCAGTAGTACATGGTTCGTTCGCTGACATTTAGTATTTCGGCGATCCGGGAGATGGGGATGTCTGTTTGAAAGTAGATGCGCTGCGCGGCTTCTTTTTGTTCCAGTTTTATATTCCTTGTTTTTTGGCGTTAATTTTGGTTTATTTCCAATTTATTTCGTAAAGATAGTTGCAATGGAAATTATTTCCAAATAATATAGAAAAATTAATTTCCAATGTGGGAATTTCCAATTTCCAATTTCCAATTGAGGGGAGTGAGTTGCCTGAAGTGCGCGTGTTTACCACCCCTGATTGTACTCGGCCTTCGCCTCGTCCAATCGTCCCACTCCTAAAAACAGGAGGGGAGCTGCGTTTCGTGGCCCTTGCAGGCATCCTAATTCAAGGAAGGAGTTAAGGAGAGGGTGAAGTAGAATGAGTTTCGGGATGTGCGCGAGGGGCCACTTTTTAATTTCCAATTATTCAATTTCCAATTTCCAATTGTGGGGAGTGAGTTGCCTGAAGTGCGCGAGTTTACCACCCCTGATTGTACTCGGCCTTCGCCTCGTCCAATCGTCCCGCTCCTAAAAACAGGAGGGGAGCTGTGTTACGTGGCCTGTGTTTTGTGGCTCGTGTATCGTGGCCTGTGTTTTGTGAGATTACTTGCTGATCACTATGACTCATACTATTTAGCAGAAGAGCTTGATGACCATGAAAGGTGCTATCGCCACTGAAGCTTAATAGTAGCTCTGGCCTCCGGACCAATAGTTAATTTCCAATTATTCAATTTCCAATTTCCAATTTCCAATTTCCAATTTCCAATTGTGTTGCCTGATGTGCGCGAGAGGCCTCACCCCAGCCCTCTCCGTGGGAGAGGGTGATGTTATGTGAGTAGAATGAGCAACGTGATGTGCGCGAGTAAGCCACTTGTAAATTTCTAATTATTCAATTTCCAATTTCCAGGTGAGTTACCGGATATGCGCGAGAGGCCTCACCCCGGCCCTCTCCGTGGGAGAGGGTGATGTTATGTGAGTAGAATGAGCAACGTGATGTGCGCGAGAGGCTACTTTTTAATTTCCAATTATTCAATTTCCAATTTCCAATTGTGTTGATTAAAATCGAGATTGAAATTTTCTTTGCCTTATTTTTAATCATTTGATTAAATAAGTTGTTTAAATCAGATTTTTAATTTTAACTTTGCGGCGGAATTGTGAAAAAAACTGAAGACATAGAGAAGAACGCCTCGACCGAGGAAAAGATAAAGGAGGCGGCACGTAGGGTGTTTACCCAGAAGGGGTATGCCGCCACCCGCACCCGCGATATTGCTGCTGAATCGGGCTACAACCTGGCACTCATCAACTACTACTTCAGGAGCAAGGAAAAGCTGTTTGAAATGATCATGCTGGAGCATCTGCAGCTTTTTGTGCATAGCGTAATGGGCATAGTGAGCGACCCAGCCACCAGCCTGGAAACCAAGATAGAGCTACTGATAAGCCATTATATAGATATGCTGAAGGGAAACCCGGACCTGCCGATTTTTGTGCTGAGCGAGGTGAATGCCAATCCGGCGAAACTGTTGAGCAGGCTGGGTTTCAGTAAAATGAAGCATGAAAAATTAGCGTTTGTGCAGCAGTGGAAGGAACTGTCGGCAAAGAAGAAATTAAAGTACAATCCGCTGCATATACTGCTGAATGTTCTGTCGATGACCATATTCCCGTTTGCGGCAAGCCCGCTGCTGCGCGACCGAACAGGTATGAGCGTAGCCGAGTTTAATGCCCTGATGGAGGAACGTAAGAAACTGATACCTATGTGGATACATGACATGCTTAAATGAGAAAGAGGAAAAGGAAAAAAGAAAGAGAAAGAAATATAAAAGCACTTAAAAATGTTGAACCGAATAAAAATAATTGTTGCCCTGTTGCTGATCTGCCGGATAGCTGATGCACAGACCGTGTTCAGATCGGTGGAGGATGTGTGGCGCTATGCCGATGAGCATAATATCTCGATAAAGACGATAAAGTATGAGTTGGCTAAATCGGGCTATGCCACAAAGCAGAGCTACAGCGCGCTGCTGCCACAGGTATCGGCTACAGGCAGCTATACCGATAACCTGGCGCTGCAAACCACACTGATACCGGCATCGCTGGCAGGTGGCCCGGCAGGCACTTACAGAACGTTGCAATTCGGGCAGCAGTTTGTATATGCCGGCGGCATCAATGCACAAATGAGCGTGCTGAATGTGGCCCGGTGGGACAGTGTGCGCATAGCACGGCTGAATGAGGAAATGAACCGCGACTCGGTGGCCAATACCCGCAAGCAGGTGTACCAGCAACTGGCAACCCAATACTACGCTTACCTCCTGATGATGGAGGCCGAACGCATAGCAACAACTACTGTAGGTGTTGCAGACTCGGTGTACCAGTCGGCGCAAAACAAGTTTAAGGAAGGAACCATAAACGAGGCCAACGCCGATGTGGCGAAGCTGAACCTGGAGCGTGCGCTGCAATCGCAGATATCGGCACACTACCAACGGCTGGTGGCACGCAACAACCTGAAAGCGCTGCTGGGGCTGGCCGTAACCGACTCGGTGGATATACAATCGACCCTGCAGCAAAACCTGGGCGTAGAGAGCAACGGCACCTTTGCCGAAGACCCCTCGCTGAGGCTGGCACTGTGCAAGGCAAGGATTAGCCTGGCAGGGTATAAAGCCAGTATGGCATCGTTTGCCCCTACGGTAAATATTGTGTACAACTATGGCACTACGAGATCCGACAAAACATTTGAACCGGTAGATGGCGCAACCGGAGTGGCGGGCTGGTTTCCATCGCAGTACTGGTCGCTGCAGGCTGCATGGCCGTTGTTTACCAGTGGATCGAGATGGTTTCAGGTAAAGAAAAACAAGATAAGCTATGATGAAAGCATGGCACAATATGAGAACGCTAAGAACCAGTCGGCACTGAATGATGAGAACATGCGGCTGAACTACATGAAATCGTCGGCTATGCTGAAAAAGGCGGAGAGCGTAATGAACCTGGCGTATGACAACTACCGCCACATTGCCAACCGGTATGAGGCAGGCATTGCGCCTATAGACGACCGGTTGAGCGCCTTCCGCGATTACCTGGATTATCAGAACCAATACCTCAACAGCCTGTCGGATATGCTGGTGCAACTGTACCAGATAAAGATAAGGCAGCAGGCATTTTAAGCAGTAAAGAAAACAATTAAGAGCATCAATAAGACACTGATAAAAATTCAAGAGAATGATCAATAATAAAACAGCTATAGCGCTACTGGCCATAATACTGGTGGCAGGCTGCAAACCAAAATTTGATGAGGCTATACCCAAGCAGGGACCGGTAACCGAAGCGGTATTTGCATCGGGCAGCATAGAGCCTAAAGATGCGTATACACTCACTGCGTTGTTTGATGGGTTTATACAAAAAAGCCTGGTGACCGAGAATGATCTGGTGAAGGACGGGCAGATGCTGTTTCAACTGGACAACAGGCAGCAGCATACCCAGGTGAATATTGCCAAAACCAATGTAGAATATGCCCGAATCAATTCGGCCGGCAACTCGCCTACCCTTACCCAGATAAAGGCGCAGATAACCGCAGCCAGGGCCAAAATGCAGACAGACTCTATGAGCCTGTCGCGCTATGAGCATCTGTATACTTCCAACTCGGTATCGAAGCAGGACCTGGATAATGCGCGGCTGAATTACCAATCATCGCTGAGCAACTACCAGGCAGCCCTGGAGAACTATAAGGCCACTGAGAATAAAGTGAACCAGGACTACAACGTAAGCCGCTCGCAACTGGAGAATGCCGAGGCGGGCAATCAGTATTATAACCTGTTTGCCATAGGGCCAAGCAAGGTATACCAGATCTTTAAGAAACAAGGAGACCTGGTGCGCAAGGGCGAGCAGGTGGCACAACTTGGCAACCCCGATTCGATAGTGATCAACCTGGACATAGATGAGGGCAGCATAGCCAGGGTGCAGCCGGGCCAGCAGGTGCTTGTGGAACTGAACACTGAGAAAAACAAAACTTATGAGGCGCGTATCAGCAAGGTGTATCCGCACTTTAATGAGACCTCGCAATCGTATAAAGTGGAGGCACGTTTTTTGAAAGAGATGCCGGGGTTGATATCGGGCACACAGTTGCAGGCCAACATCATCAGCAACCGCAAGGAGAACGCATTGCTAATACCCCATGCCTATGTAATGGGCGGTAATAAGGTGCTGGTGCAAAAGGACAAAAAAACAGATACCGTGGCCATAACAACAGGCATAGTATCGGATGAATGGATAGAGGTGCTTACAGGGCTTACTGCCAACGATAAGATCATAAAAATGAAATGACCTATTCCCCTGAAACCAGCACCTGCCGGTAAAATAAAACAACAATGAAAATAAGTGTAAATACCGAGATAGCGCTTACCTACCTTACTTCCAGGAAGAAGCAGACCGTTGTGGCTTCGATGGGAGTGATGTTTGGCATATCCATGTTCATTTTTATGCAGTCGCTGATGAAGGGAACAAATGACTACTTTGAAAAGATGTCGTTTACAAATACCCCGCACATCAGGCTGTATAGCGAGAATAAGGTAGCCGATGCGCATATGCTCACCAGCTTTCTCACCGATAATTCGACCAAGATACTGACCAACCCCAAGCAACTGAAACAGACCCAGGGGCTCAGCAATCCGTATGGCATAATCAACCAGATACTTAAAAACGCACAGGTAGATGCCGTGACCCCACAGGTAACCGCCAATGTGATCTATACCAGCGGCAGTGTGCAGTTGACGGGCAATGTAGCCGGGGTGAACATCAATGAAGAGGACAAGATGTTTGATGTGCAGGGCAATATGGTAAAGGGCAATCTGCATGACCTGAAACGGGTGAACAACAGCATACTCATAGGCAAGGGCCTGGCCGATAAGTTAAGCCTGCATGTGGGCGATAATATAACGGTTAGGTCGGGTGTGGGCAGCCCGGTGGTGTTGCGGGTGATAGGTATATTTGCCACCACTGTAAAGCAGATAGATGAGACCAAGAGCTACGTAAACATCATACAGGCGCAAAACCTGATGGGCAAGGACAGGAGCTATGTTACCGACATAAAGATCAACCTGAAAAATTACAACAACGCCCCTCAGGTAGCCCGCGAGCTGGAAACCATATCGGGCTACAAGGCGGAGGACTGGGTGCAGGCCAATGAACAACTGAAGGCGGCATTCAAGATAAGGGCTATCATACTTAATTCGGTGATCGGGGTGCTGCTGCTTGTGGCAGGGTTTGGTATTTACAACATCCTGAACATGACCATCTATGAAAAAATAAAGGAGATAGCCATATTGAAAGCGCAGGGTTTCTCCGGCCCGGCAGTTACCAGCATATTCCTGCAGCAGGCTATTTATATCGGGCTAATGGGCGGGCTGGTTGGCATCATGGTTGGATTTGGCATTACCTACATGGTATCGCGCATTTACATAGGCGCAGGCACGCTTAAATACCTGCCCATGTCGTTTTATATACCGCACTATATAGAGGCTATCACCTTTGGTGTATTGACAACCATAGCAGCAGGATTTTTCCCGGCACGCAAAGCATCTAAAGTAGACCCTGTAAACATAATAAGAGGATAATGGCAGACTCAGCATTAAAGGCAATAAACATAACCAAATTCTTCCACGACCCGGTAGATATGCCGGTACTGAAGAACATCAACCTTGATGTGCACAAGGGCGAATTTGTATCGATAGTAGGCAAGTCGGGTTGCGGTAAGTCTACCCTGCTCTATGTGCTCTCGACTATGGATACAGACTACCAGGGAAGCCTGGAAATAAACGGCGTATTAGCCACCGGCAAATCGCTGAATGACCTGGCGCGGATCAGAAATGCATCCATAGGTTTTGTATTCCAGTTTCACTATCTGTTGCCTGATTTTACCTGCCTTAAGAATGTAATGATTCCGGGCCTGAGGTTGGGAAAGTACTCGAATAAAGAGGTGGAAGCAAGAGCCTATGAGAAACTGAAGATGTTTGGTGTAGAAGACCAGGCGCTTAAAAATGCCAATAAGTTATCGGGTGGTCAGCAGCAGCGTGTGGCCATTGCCCGGGCGCTGATCAACGACCCTACGATCATCATGGGTGATGAGCCAACAGGGAACCTTGACTCGAAAAATACCGAAATAGTGTTCGACCTGTTTCAAAAGCTATCAAAAGAATTCGGGCAGACGATCGTAACGGTAACGCATGATGAGGATTTCGCACAACGGTCGGACCGGATTATTGAAATGGCCGATGGGGAAATATTGATGCATCACCACAAGAACAAGTAGTAATTCCACTCAGATATTAAAAACATACTTATAATCGTGTTATACCAAGTAGATGAAAATCCGGCATAAGCACAATGTCCAACCCATTCCGGGCTGGATTGAACAATAATTATTGAAAGGACTTCCTCCCTGGCTACGCATGGTATTGTTCTCCGGACTATGTCTGTTTATATTGTCCTGATATAGCAGCAAATATCAAAGTCGCATCCAAAATACGCCACAACACAACTCTAAAGATGCATAGAGATGGTTATAATGAACCGCAATCACAAATGCAATTTGGATATAATTATGAACCCAGCAAAATGGTTCAGCGAGGCTACCAGATATGCGTTATAAATATATGACAATCAGTAGTTTGTAAAATGACAAGAATTCTCCATTTGCACGAATTGTTGCCCCCCCTATGGACAATGTCATTAACTTAAGCACTCGGTATCTCTCAGGGTACATTCGCCACTACGGGGTCGGTCTTTACGTCTGTTTTCCGCCAGTTTCACTGGCGGCTACAAACATTGAAGTCCTACGGACTTCCTTTAGTTAATGACATTGCCACTTCGGGGTCGGTCTTTACGTCTGTTTTCTTTCCATTTTGCTTTTCAACAAAATAGATAGCCGTTCATTATTATCCATGTTCCTTCAACAAATGCAATAATAAAGAAAGGCTACCCGAGGATAGCCTTTCTTTATTATTTTATAAAGTAATTATTAATGCTGATGGCGGAGTGTCATGATAACCCTACGGTTCTTAGCACGACCTTCAGAAGACGTGTTAGGAGCGATAGGTTCTTCTTCACCGTGACCAACAGTTATCAACCTCTTTTCGTCGATACCCATTTCTTTCAGATAATCTTTAACGGCCTGAGCACGTTTGTAAGAAAGTACCCTGTTGGATGAAGGACTACCAATATCATCGGTGTGACCATCGATAATGATGTAAGCGCTCTTGTTATCATTCAGCTCAAGAACAGCTTCTTCAAGGATATCCAGAGAAGATTCGTGGATCTGAGTTTTACCAAGGTCGAACAGGATTGGAGTTGAAGGATCGATTCCTTTCTCAACCGGAGGTGGAGGAGGAGGTGGAGGAGGAGGTGCAGTAAGGGTAACATCAGTACCATTAGCAGTACAATTGTTGATAGAAACCACAACATTTGTATAAGCACCTTCGCAAAGACCATCCAGTTTCAATGTATTGTCTGAACCAACGATACCATTGTAAACTACCTGAGAACCACCATTCAAGCTGTAATAAACAGTAGCATGCTGACCAGGATATAAACCAGTCATTGTAATAGTAGCATCACATTTGCCTATAGCAGAAGGATTAGTAGAAGTCTGAGTAGAAATCTTAACAACAGGATCAACCAAAGTTACATTAACACCAGTAGCACGATGAGAACCTACAGTAGCAGAGATATCAGTGTAAGTACCAGCGCAAAGACCTGTAATTTCAACTGTACCATCGGCAGCAACTGTACCGGTGAAACCATTTTGCTCAATGCCATTCATTTTGTACTTAACAACAGCCTGACGGCCAGGAGTTAAACCATGAAGCATGATAGTACCATCGCACAATCCGCAAGTGAATGGTCCCATCTGATCGATAGAAGTAATTGCCATTTGCTGGTGCCTCTGACCTAAGTAAAACCTAACACCTAAGTTACCGCCATAAGAAGTAGCACTACCAGAAGAAACACTAGCCAAAGAAGATGTGTAATCACCTACTTTATTAGTCAGCTTATAATCGGTAGGAACATTGTTGTTGAATGGCTGAAACATTACATAACCACCGAGGTTAAGTGAACACCAGTCAGACAGGAACAAATTGAAAGTAGGACGGAATAATAAACCAACAGAACCAGTAACGTAAGAAACAGTACCTACGTCTGTTTTTGGTTTAGCATTCAGACCAACATTCAAACCATGCTCATACTGTGATTTGAAAAAGTCATTAACATTTCCGTTTGGATTATGGTTAAGGAAAGAAGCTTTTGTAACCATGTAATCGTTAGGATTTGGATTTACACCATTGTCATAAACAGTAGGTAAACCATCAGGAGGAGCAGTGAACTGATAAATAGCCTGATAATCGAAACTGGCATCAGTTTTATAATCGTTCTTCATCTGAACGTTATAGAGGATTCCCGCATCGGCAGAAACACCTACTCTCTGAGTAAACCTTTTCTTGTACTTAAGTAACAATGGAATACTGATATTGGTAACTGTTACCTTTTCCGTAATCTTCTTGTTAGCATCAATCAACTGCCTGAATGTGTTACCATTATTGTCGGTTGACTGGTACTGTACACTGAATTTATCGAGGGTAAGATCACCAGTCTGGTATAAGTAGCTGATACCGCTACCCAGACCAAAATGAGATTTATTACCGAAGCAGAAGAAACCCAACTGAGCATCGGCGCCATAAGACAGACCGTTGCTAAAACTAAGTTTACCCAGATTATTATTAATTCCGTTAGTATAATTACCATTTGTGCTGGCAACGGTGAGGTCCTGAGTGAGCATTCCGCCAAGAACATTTACATCAATAACCCACCTGCTTAACATACTGTCTGTCATGAACCACCTGCGATTATGCCCGGGTGCATCTGCCTTGGTACTAGTTACTGGCGATTGTGCGATGGCCGATAATGCTCCATTGGCAGCTATCAACAAGAAAAGTATTCTTTTCATCTATGCGAATTTAAATGTTGAAAAATTAATTTTTAATAAACCTTGTTGTAGCGATTTTAATACCGTCACGGTAACAATCTACAAGATAAGCGCCTGAAGGCAGAGCTGCTACATTGATACCGGCTTTATGACCAGTAACAGTTTCAGAAGCAACTTTTTGTCCAAGCATGTTTAATACATCTACGTTCAAATTGCCAACAACAGCCGAATTAATTTCAACGTTCAATAATTCTTTGGCCGGATTTGGATAAACCTTCATGTCAACCAGGCCTGCATCGAGTGTATTGATGCCGGTAGGCGCGTTGAAATAAGATTTCTGCAAACAACCATCCTTAACAGTCATAACCCAATAATGAAGGTCAGTGAAGTTTGGATTACCATTTACATAGCTCTGGTTAATTTCACCAGACAGAATAGTTGAATCAAGAGTAGCCGCATCATCAAAACCCCACTGGTAAGTAGCGTTATCGCTCTTCAGGCAGATAAACTGACCGTTGTAATAAATAACCTGAGCAACATCAGAAGCTGAATTACCAACAGTGTAAGTCTTAGAATTGCTGATTACACAACCATAACCAACAACATTAGAATTAACAGTAACAACAGCAGTACCAGGATTATTGAAGTTAATCAAAGCATTCTGGTGGTTTGTTCCTTCTGCATATACTGTAGCGTTAGTCGCACTCCATTGATAGCTTACATTAGGAGCCTGTAAATCGCTTGCACCGAAGTTCTGGTATAGTGTATGGTTACAAGGAGTTGTATTATCAGGATAGATCGTAATTCCAGGAACCTGAGGAGCAGGATTGATAGTTACCTTAACTGTCTGAGTACCTAAGTTAGGACAACCATTAACAGATAATCTGTAGATATAATCAACGTGCTGAGGAACGAGCTGATCGTCAACCAGAGTTTCATTGATAGTTCCTGAACCGAAAGCAGAACCCGGAGCGATATGAGCAACTGCAGGGCGATTCCATGCAAATGTAGCGCCAGGAGTATAGCTTGCAGGAGCATAATGGAAAGGTGAACCGCTACAAACCGTAGCTACATAAGGAGGATTCAACTTTGGAGTTGGGTTAACATTTACAGTAACATCCTGCTTGTTGCTGCAACCATTTGCAGTAATAGTGAAGTTATAAGTAACCGGAACCACAACATAAGTTGAATTGATCAACTGCTGGTTTGGATTTCCAACGCCTGTCTGAGAAACACCATAGATACCAGCAATGTAAGGACGATACCAGCTAAATGAAGCACCGGCAGTATTACTTGTTGGAGGATAGTTAAATGTTGCGCTATCGCAAAGAGCACCAGGAGTAAGCGAGCTGCTCAACTTTGGCCTTGGGTTAACTGTAAGCAATACATTTTCAACATTGCTACAGCCATTTGCAACCATTGTGTATTTGTAAGTAGCGATTACGGTATGTGAAGTACTATTCCAAAGCGTTTCGTTTGGATTATTTATACCTGCACCAACCGCGTTTGTGATTCCACCAACTGTATCACGAGTCCATGCGAAAGTAGTACCAGTAGTTCCGCTTGTAGGCGTATAGCTGAATAATGCGCTATCGCAAACAGAAGGAGTAAGGTTGCTGCTCAACATTGGTTTTGGAAGAACAGTAGCAGTAATGCTCTGAGGATTTGAACAACCATGAGCAGTTAAAGTGTAATTATAAGTTACAACAACAGGATGGTTAGTCGTGTTTACCAGATTTTCGCTGATAGTATTAGTTATACCTGAACCATATGCATTTGAAATTCCGCTAACTACAGGCCTTACCCATGAGAATGTAGTACCAGCAGTAGCGCTTGTAGCAATATATCCGAAAACCTGACTATCGCAAATTGGAGTAGTAGCAAGCGGACTGTTGAAAACAGGACTAGGATAAACTGTTTCGTAAACAGTTTGCGTGTTAGTACAAGTAGTACCGGTCAGGTAGATAGTAAATACATAAGGAACAATAACTGAATCAGTTGTTGTGTTATGCAATATTTCAGAAATTGAAGAACCCGATGCAGGTGAATTGCTGATACCAGCAACTGCATTTCTGTTCCACATAAATGTAGTACCAGAAGTTGCACTTGAAGGAGTGTAATTCAACAATGTATTGTTGCACTCTGCAGGTATGCTAAGCGTGCTGGTAAGCGTTGGCTTAGGATAAACCGATACATTAACTGTCTGAGAATTCAGACAACCATTTGCAGCAAGTGTATATAAATAGGGTACAGTAATTGTTGCAGGACTGCTGTTGTACAGGTATTCACCTGGATTGTCAGCACCACTTGCAGGAAGATTATCGATACCACTAGGTTGATCACGGAACCATGTGAAAGTAGTTCCCAGTGTAGCACTTGTTGGGTAATAATTGAACTGTGCGCTATCGCAAAGAGAAGAAGGGGATAAAGTAGAAGTCAAAGTCGGACGTGGGTTAACCTGAATTGTGAATGGCATTGGAGCGCCAGGACAAGAATTGGCAACCGGAGTCACAGTAATTAAAGCAGTTAACGGATCAGTAGTTGTGTTAACTGAAGTAAAAGAAGGAATAGGACCTGAACCGGTAGCAACGAGACCAATACCAGGATGATCATTTGACCAGTTGAAGGTTGTACCAGATACAGAACCTAAGAACATGATGCTTGTAGTAGTATCGCCCTGACATACTGTCTGGTTAGCTACAAGGCTAACATCAGGAGTTGGGTTGATAGTTACAGAGAAAGGATAATCGCTGCTTACACAAGAATTGTTATGAATCCTTAAGATTGCGTTATAAGTTCCGGCAGGTAAAGTCGGATCAAGCGATACAGTAATAGGAGTAGCAGGCAGAATAGCATTTGTAACATCAGTAAAAGTGCTACCAGAAGGCGCAACAGATGTCCAGATGATATCATAATGACCAACTACATTATAATTGAAAGAAACGATACCATCGCCAATATTATAACCTGAAGTATAAACTGGAGAAGTAACCAAGCCTGGGTTAGCGAAAGAAGATCCGCCACCGCCGCCGGTCCAGATACCGCCGCCGCCGCCGAAATAACCGCCGCCGCCGCCGCCGGAAATACCCTGTACGCTACCATCGCCACCGACGCCTGATGTACCATTTCCACCTGGAGTCCAACCTACATATGTAGCATGAGCGCCACCAGAACCAGAAGAAGGAGGAGTAGAGATACCACCACCGGAATGAGAACCACCAACGTTATTGGCACTGCTGCCACCTATGAGGTTACCACCATCGCCACCAGCAGCAGCTCCCGGACTATCCCAGCCATTACCGCCACCGCCACCGGCAACTACCACACGGCTAACTAAAGTATTGGCACCAACACGGATATCAGAAGCGCCGCCACCGGCACCTCCACAACCAAAGAAGTAGAAATATGCATTTCCACCACCATTGAAACCACCAATAGCGCCTGAAGGAGAACCATTTGCACCAGAACCACCACTATTAATATAAAGAACCTGTCCGGCAGTTACAGCAAGTGTACCCTGAACACGACCACCATTACCAGGATTAGCCGCACCACTGTGACTATCGCCACCACCTACAGCACCCTGAACATCGAAATCGATTGAAGAAACTGAAGGAGGAACGATAAACATATCAGAACCGCCACCAGTGTGATAGAAAATTGTAGAAGCAGGTCCTACATTAGCCAAAGAGGTATAAGACAATGTAGTATTGTTTGCACCCTGACAAACCTGAGCTACATTGCTGATAGACAGCGATGGTAATGGAGAAATCACTATATTAATTACAGTAGTGGTAGAATTACCATTCTGATCCTGAATCTGAACAATCATCTGGTCGGCACCAACCCAACCAGCATCAGGAGTATATAATGGAGTAGTACCGGCAGTAGTCAGAATACCACCGTCGGCAAAACCTACAAATGGTAAACCAGAAGGAGTACCATGAGAAGGACCAGCAATAAGTTGCCAAGTTTCGGTAATGCCATTAGCTGTATCGGTAATAGTCAGGTTATCAGCAAAACTATTATTAGCTGAGTTCTGGCACACTATTAAAGTCTGCACACTACCGTGTATAAAAGATGGCACTGCCCGACTTGCAAATGGCATGCTAAGCAGCAATAAACCGGCAAAGAGGAAAGACCGTACGAAACGGTTTCCTTTTACATTTTTCTTCGAATTTGCTGGTCTTGCGTAAAGATTTCCTGATCCCATATCAATATAGTTTATGAAATAATGCCGAAAAATAGTAAAAAAACAATCAACAATAGCTATTTTCTGTATTTTTTTTTAAAAAATCATTTCTTCAATAGTTTTACTGAAGAATTTCAGGGTGAATGTAAGACATTAAATTTGCAGGGTATAATTTCTATAAAAATATTAATAAACATAATGCAATTTGTATTGTGAATCAACTGTCTTCTATTACAGTAAATAGAACAAAACTACCCAAAAAGCTTTTATTACAAAGGATGTAGCCATTTTTGTAGCTAATTATCGCTACTACGCTGATCATAAGTTTATTAAGAAGGAACCGTAAATAATTAATTCCGGAACAAAACACACAGATCAATTCCCGTAAAGAGTAGAAAACAGGCAAAGCATTAATGGATAAATCAGGAGATTTATTCTTTTTACAAAACGCCCATTAATTACCTGAATCATACTTCAACCGATCAGTAATTTATAATGACATTAAAATGCTTTGAACCATTCCAAATAATCACCAAATCCAATTGCTCGTAACCAAGCGCCATTTGAATGGAAAAACCAATTAAACAGATATAATAACACATAAATATATCGTATAATTACTAATCGCAATTTATACTGCCTGCATTTAAAAACAAAAATCACCCGGTGACAACAGGATAAAAAATATTTCGGCCCCAAAAGGCAGATTGATACTTTAATCAGATTTTTACCTACTTTTGCACCCCTGGCAAGTCTTATACGGCCAGCTCCTGCTGAATCCCCCAGGATAGGAATATAGCAAGGGTGGGTGGTTGTAGCGGTGCGATGTAAGTAACTTGCCAGGTTTTTTTAAATTTTTAGCTGCAATTGCAGCTTTTTTTTTGCCCCATAGCCAGCAGTTTCCCAATTAGATAATAAGATCATTATAGAGTTATCTACCCTGCAATTCGCCAAACTGAATAACCAGGAACTCATCTATTTACCAACAAAGTCTTAATAATTTCGGCTGCAAGCGGCTAAACTTTTAATTAACTTTGCCACAAACAGATAATATGAAATTTTTTATAGATACAGCAAACCTTGCACAGATCAAGGAAGCAAACGACCTAGGCATACTTGATGGAGTAACCACCAATCCATCGCTGATGGCCAAAGAAGGTATTAAGGGCCATCAAGCCATAATGGAGCACTATGTTACGATATGCAATATGGTAGACGGCCCGGTAAGCGCAGAGGTATTTGGCACAACTTTTGAAAGCATAGTAGAAGAAGGTAAGAAACTGGCTGCCCTGCATAAAAATATCGTTGTTAAGGTACCCATGATAAAGGAAGGTATCAAGGCAATAAAATGGTTTACAGATAACGGTATTCAGACCAACTGTACGCTTGTATTTTCGGCTGGCCAGGCTATACTTGCCGCTAAAGCAGGGGCTACTTATGTATCTCCTTTCCTTGGCCGCATAGACGACAGCGGTTGGGATGGCGTACAACTGATAGAGCAGATAGTAGGCATCTATAATTCACAGGGATTTATGACAGAAGTACTGGCAGCATCTATCCGCAATCCGCTGCATATAGTAAGGTGTGCTGAGGCCGGCGCTGATGTGTGTACCTGCCCGCTTTCTTCGATCCTGGGATTGCTTAAACATCCTCTTACAGATCTGGGTCTTGAGCAATTTCTGAAAGACGCAAAATCGATGGAATAGGAAACACTAAATAGTTGCGAAAAATCCGGCTACAAAAAATAGCCGGATTTTTTTATGCAACTTTACATAAGCTAAGGTTCGATAGCTGAAATAAAAAGACTATGCAAAACAATAATGATCTCCGGTTTGCAGTATTGATAGATGCGGATAATGTACCCTATGCCAATGTAAAAGGCATGATGGAAGAAATAGCCAAATACGGCACGCCAACCTTCAAACGGATATATGGCGACTGGACCAAACCAACAGTGTCGGGCTGGAAATCTGTATTGCTTGAAAATGCCATCACACCCATACAACAGTATAGCTATACCACCGGCAAAAACGCGACCGATTCGGCCATGATCATAGATGCCATGGATATACTTTATACAGGTAAGGTAGACGGCTTCTGCATTATCTCCAGCGATAGTGATTTCACCAGACTGGCACTGCGCCTGAGAGAAGCCGGGGTGAAAGTAATAGGCATGGGACAGAAGAAAACGCCATCTCCATTTATTGCAGCCTGCGACAAATTTATTTACATAGAAATACTTGCCGAGGCAAGCGAAATCCAATCGAAAGAAGAGGACAGAAAAGATGAACCACAGGTAGACGGCTCAATAAAAAACCTGGATAAAAAGACCGTCAAATTAATCGCATCCAGCATCACTGACCTTGCAGACGATTCGGGCTGGGCATTCCTGGGAGAGGTGGGCAACCTGATACTAAAAAAGGAACCGGATTTCGATTCGCGCAACTATGGTTTTAAGAAACTGGGGCAGTTAATAAAAAGCATTCATGGTTTTGAAATAGATGAAAGGCAAACAGATAAGGGTAACATAAAGCATGTGTATATAAAGGTTAAACCTGTAAACAAATCAGAGTCTACCTCAAGGAAGCCTGCAAAGAAAAAGCAGGATATGAAACAGATAAAACAGCAGTAAAATTTAACTAAGGAACGAAGAAAATAAGTTCCTAATCATTTCCCGGGTTTTAATCATTCAAACCTCTTTGGTTACAATCAATTATTCTACTTTTGCAGTGCATAGCTGCATATAACTATCGGCGTCTTTCACGGTCTGTTTATACACGCTTTGCAAATAAATATTTGCATTTAATTTTAATGAAGTGATTAAAGAAGTCCAGGGAAAAGTACCTTCTTCGGAATAAAACAACTGCTTAATGAAACGCACCACACTCTTTCTTACGATCTTACTTGGTTTATCCGGAGTTTCGGGTTATCTGATGTCGAAAGCATCCTGGATTGGCAGGGTTGGCATGACTTTATTTTACAAAGAATACAATTTGCTAAAGGTATGGTGGCAAGGCGGACTGGCTGCTTTTATTTTTCTTCTGGTACTGTTTCTGCTTCATACCCTAATTGAAAAGAAACTACCTTTTGCAGGAGCCAAAATTGTTCATGTATTGTTGCTGGCAGCAGCCGGGGCATGCCTGTATCTGACTTATGTTGATTTTGATGAAGACTTTTCTCATCACCTGCTCGGGTGGCGTTTTCATTATGGGTTTTATCTTATCTGGCTGCAATGGATATTAATCTGTTTCTTCTTTCTGTTTACCTCCAGAAAGAAGGTTGCACCGGCTACAGGTACAGATAAAAAGGTTGCAGCAACTCTATAAATTCAGGAGTATAGGCATTGTCCGTTGCCTTAATTACCAAGGCATGTTCGATGATATTGACGGCAGGGATTTTGCTGATTATGACCACTACCCTATTTATTTTGGATTGAGCAGTATGCCTTATTTCGAGTCGTTCTTTTTCCTGCCAGATGGAATCTTTCAGTAAAGACTGAAGCACCAGATACCCGGCATAAGGCAGCAAAATTGCAGCATAACCATCATCTTTCAGATCATTTCCAATGGCAGTGAGCAGATCGGTGAAAGCAAGTGAGATAGTGTGCCGGGCCAGATTCTTATCAGCCTTATCGCTGAGCAGACTATTATTAAAAAACGGAGGATTAGTAATAATCATATCGTACTTACAATCTGCATTATAACCGCGGATATCAGCTTCAATCAATGACAGACGGGATGACCAGGGCGATGCACTGAAATTTGCCTGAGCCTGTAAAGCAGCGTTGTGATCCAATTCAACTGAATCAATAAACACTTGATCATTACGCTGAGCGAGCATAAGGCTTAGTAAGCCGGTACCTGCGCCTATATCCAGTATCCGTTTCACATCAGGCAGAACAGGGGTCCATGCGCCAAGAATGCAGGCATCGGTGGTAACCTTCATGGCGCACTCAGACTGCTCTATAGTGAACTGCTTAAACCGGAAGAAGGAATTGCTCATACGCTGAATATAAAATGATACCTGCCTATAACAGAGGACGAAACAGCACCAGTCAAAAGGTCAATCAGTGCCATGTTGCACGCGCCGAAGGACTGGCAGCCAAAGTAGTGAAATCGCCTTTTAAAAATTTATGGTAACCTGTTATGCCAATCATCGCCGCATTATCGGTACAATATTCAAACTCAGGAATGCAGACCTTCCACCCATACTTTTCACCAGCCTCCTGAATTGCCTTCCTTAATCCGCTATTGGCAGATACACCACCTGCAATACCCACATTCTTTATGTTGAAATCTTTTGCAGCCTTCCTTAGTTTTTGCATCAGCATGTTGACGATAGTATACTGTACGGACGCACAAATATCTTTAAGGTTTTCGGTGGCGAAATCGGGATTAAGTTTTTTCTGCGCCTGCAGAAAATACAATACAGATGTTTTAATGCCACTGAAGCTAAACTCATAATCCTTCATTTCGGACATAGGGAATTTAAACTTCAACGGATCGCCTTGCTGTGCATATTTATCAACCAGTGGCCCGCCCGGATATGGCAAGCCCAACATTTTGGCAACCTTATCAAAAGCCTCGCCGGCAGCATCATCTATCGTTTCGCCCAACACCTCCATATCCAGGTAATCTTTGCACAGGACTATCTGGGTATGGCCACCGGAAACAGTAAGGCACAGAAAAGGAAATTCGGGTTTATCGTTAATAAAATGGGCCAAAACATGCGCCTGCATATGGTGAACAGCAATCAATGGAATCCCTTTAGCCTGGGCGAAAGCCTTGGCAAAACAAACCCCAACCAGGAGTGAGCCAATGAGTCCGGGAGATTGAGTGAAGGCGACGGCTGTAATATCATCATTTGAGATATTGGCTTCCTTAATTGCAGCATCGACAACTGGCACAATGTTCTGCATATGGGCGCGGGATGCGAGTTCGGGCACAACGCCACCGTAAAGCTCATGTACCTTTTGTGTGGCTATAAAATTACTCAGCACCTTGCCATCCTGAATAATAGCAGCACTTGTTTCGTCGCAGGACGACTCAATAGCCAGAATATTTACCACCTTTACAGGATCCATAGTTTGTTCATTTTTATTGCTCAAGCTAACTTATCGTCCCTTATTTAACTAGTCCCAACCGCCGTCCCGATTGTGCCATATGCCTGGATTGTTTCAAACACTTTCAGGTTTACATCACGCTTTATCGCCACCAGCAGTTTATCGCCTGGCAACGGATGGGGGAGATTGTAAGTAACAACCAACTGAAAAGTTTCTTTATCAAAACTCTCAACCGAAACAACGATCGGATCCCTAACCGGTGTGATCGTCAGAATAACTTCTTTGAGCTTAGCCATAAGCTTGAGTAAGTTTTCGTGAGAGATCCCGTACTTTACATTTGCTACAACCTTCATGCCCCTATGGTCGCGCATTGAGAGATTGATGAGATTCTGGCTAACCAGGTTCTGGTTAGGAATAATGTATGCAGAGCCATCAAGATTGCGCAACCTTGTGCTGCGGAAACCGATGCGTTCGACTGTGGCCTCTATCTCGCCGAGTTTGATGGCATCTCCGGTCTGGAATGGCTTATCGGAAAGAATAGTAAATGCAGCGAAGAAATTTTCCACGGTTTCTTTACCTGCCAATGCAATAGCTACACCACCAATACCCAAACCGGTAATAAGGGCAGGGATATTGACATGAAAGACACTACCCAGTATCCAGAAACAACTAATGATCCAGAGGACAAGCTTGGACATTTCCTTCATCAGCGGCAGCAATTGCATGCGGGAAAGGTTCTTTTCCTTTTGCGCGGCGCCCATTTGTATATAGTACACAAAATCGATAAACCTGGATATTGCCTGAGTAAGAAAAACGATAAATACAAGCAGGAACATATGGTCGATCAAATCACTTAAGGTAATCCTGATCTTGCTTGACTTACCCATCAGGTGAACAATTGAAAAATTGTCGAAGAAACCACCTATCTGGCTGATGGCAACAAAATAAAGTACAACCTGGAGCAGTCGCTCCATGGGTTTAAAGAGTATCTCCCTAATGGCCCCCTTATGCTCCACATAACTATACCTGATGGTGAGCGCACTGCTTAATCTTGTAAGCAGCGAGGCCATAGGTCTTTTAAGCAAAAATGTAAGCAGGATGATACCGCCACACCATGCATAATTGACCACCTTTTCACCAAAATATTCCTGGTTGAGAAAAGCCCAGTCGATAGATAATATCAGGTTTTGCATGTTCACAAATTGGCAATAAATTCAGACTAATATAATAACACAAATCTATTAAACAGAAACATTAAAATCGCGTAAAGCATCATTAAGGCTTGTTTTGAGATCGGTAGAAGGTTTTCTTGTACCGATAATCAGGGCGCAGCTTACACTGTATTCGCCAGCCGGGAACTGCTTTACATAACTACCGGGGATCACCACACTTCTTGCCGGTACGCGGCCCTTGTAAGTGATGGGATCCGGTCCACTTACATCGATAATTTTGGTAGACTGGGTAAGAACTACATTAGCGCCAAGGACAGCCTCTTTTTCAACAATTACACCTTCGACTACAATACAGCGAGAGCCGATAAAGCAACCATCTTCAATAATTACAGGAGCTGCCTGCAATGGTTCCAGAACACCGCCAATACCAACACCCCCACTGAGATGCACACCCTTGCCTATCTGGGCACACGAACCTACAGTAGCCCAGGTATCGACCATGGTTCCCTCATCCACATAAGCGCCTATGTTGACGTAGGATGGCATGAGTACCACGTTTTTTGCAAGGTATGCCCCATAGCGCGCTACGGCATGAGGGACAGCACGGACACCCAGGGATGCATAGTCTTTTTTGAGCAACATTTTATCATAAAACTCGAAGGGAGGGAGATCCCAGGTTTGCATTTGCTGTATACCGAAATACAGCAGGATGGCCTGTTTCACCCATTCGTTTACTTCCCATTTGCCATCGACGGGAGCAGCAACACGCAGCCTGCCCTTATCGACCTCCTCAATTACGGCCCTAACAGCAGCAACATAATTTTCGTCTTTCAATAATTCCCTGTTGCTCCAGGCGTCCTCTATCGTATTTTTATATGACAATGGCATAATAATGTTTGTTCCGGAAATGGTTTGTTTAGATTTTGAAATGAACCCTTGTGGTTTTAAAATTTAAATGATTATTGCTTATCAGAAGGTTTAATGTCTTTTACTTTAAGTTATTGAATAGTTCATTGGCTTACTTCTTTTCATCCTCCTTGCCCAATTTCAAACGATAGAGTTGCCAGGGCCAGAATATATTTTCGGTGACCAGACCGTGGGCAAATCTTCTTTCGACAAAAGAAAAGAGCAACATTGATGCAAATAAGGAAACAGGAATAAATATCAGTCTTGTAAACAGACCATAGTATAAGTTTTTTTCGGTTGTGAAATGGGCAACAAAATTATCGGTAAGGTAGAATACAGAAAAATGTATGAGGTATAAGGAATAGGATCGCTCACCCAACCAAATAAGGCCCGGTTTACTCCAGAAATCCCTGAATGACTTACTGTTGAAACCGATTGTAATCATACCGGCTGAGAAAATAGCGTAGGCCGTATGAGCCAGCGGATAATACCGCATGTTAATGGCCGGAATATACACCGATGAAATAATGATCAGCACGATTCCAACTGCCAGGAACTGATACCCCTCTTTTTTATCAAAATCCTTTGTTGCCAGAAAAGCGCCCATTAGAAAACAAACAGGGTAATTCAGGAAGGTTCCCACATGGCTTACTATGTGCTTAAATGAAAAGACAACCGGAATATAATATGTTGTGTACAACTGCAATAATATAGTGCAACATACAGCAATGCCGGTGATGGTCCATAATTTGCTCTGTGTAATTTTTTCGGCAGCGGGAAAAACAAGAATAATCAGGGGCACCAATAAATAAAAGACTATTTCGATATTTAAACTCCACCACGCAAGATTATAATAAACCCCATCAAAATTCAGAATTAAGGCCTGTTTAAAAAACTCCCATGGGCCAACATCCACCCAGATACCCATATACCAGGATGGGTACATTTTTATGATACAAATTGCCAGCCAACCGAAAACCAAAGCGAAGAAATAAGGCGGATACAGCCTTTTCATGCGGCGGTTTACATAATTGCCCACTTTGAACTTCCTCTCCTTTCTAAGATATGGCCTGAGTATTACCATACCACTTAACACAAAAAACATATCCAGACCGCAAGACAGGAAGTCAACGATCAAGCCACTCAGAAATGGTAATTTGGCAATAAACGGCAACCTGATGATATTGGCCATAAAAGAATGTGCAAGAACCACCAATGCAGTAGATATACCTCTGAAACCATCCAAAAAATGAAACCGCTCCGCCCCGTTTGAATCTTTACCCATGTAACTAATCGTATATTTTATTATCTGCGTTTATCTGTTGCAAATCTATCCCTTCTTACCAGTAAACTGATCAAGGACATCAAATATCCTGCTCATATTTTCATCACTCATATTGGATCCGGAGGGCAGACATAACCCCTGATCAAATAGTTTTCCGGAAGTGCCATCGCCATAAAACAGACTGCCATTGAAAACAGGCTGCAAATGCATGGGTTTCCATAATGGCCTTGATTCTATATTCTCACTTTCAAAAGCGAGCCTCAGGTCTTCTCTTGAAAAACCGGTAACAGCAGGATCGATGGTAATGGTAGTAAGCCAGCGGTTGCTAAAATAACCTGCAGGCTCCTGCACAAACTTTATGCCTTCAATCCCATTCAACCGGGTAAAATACAGGTCATAAACAGATCTTCTTTGCCTGATCCGTTTAGCCAATACCTGCATCTGGCCACGGCCTACCCCTGCGCATAAATTGCTCATGCGGTAGTTGTAGCCAATCTGGGAATGCTGGTAGTGGGGCGCTTCGTCCCGGGCCTGTGTTGCCAGAAAGCGGGCATCTTTTGCCACTCCTGAATTATGTGACACCAATGCTCCCCCGCCGGAAGTGGTAATTATTTTATTGCCGTTGAATGAAAGCACAGCTATATCGCCAAAGGTGCCGCATCTCTGTCCGTTAATGGATGAACCAAGGGCTTCGGCGGCATCTTCGAGAACGGGAATTTCGTACTGCCTGGCCACCTCTACTATCTCTGCCATCTTTGCAGGCATACCATAAAGATGAACGGGGATAATGGCTTTGGGTTTTACGCCATTAGCCAAGCGGTCTTTAATAGCTTCTTCCAGCAAAGCAGGAGACATGTTCCAGGTGTCCGGTTCACTATCTACAAACACTGGTTTTGCACCGAGATATGCTATGGGATTGGCTGTGGCAGAGAAGGTCATACTCTGACATATTACCTCATCACCTGCCCTTACACCCAACAAAATAAGCCCCAGATGCAAGCCGGCAGTACCCGAACTCAGGGCAGCAACATGGCAACCATGGTCGAGAAACAACTCCAGGTCCTGCTCAAACCCGTTTACATTCGGGCCTAATGGTGCAATCCAATTGGTTTCGAATGCTTCTTTTACAAATTCCGCCTCAGTTCCTCCCATATGGGGAGAAGAAAGCCATATTTTCGATTTCATCATTCTTTCACCTTTAATTTTATTACTCTTGCCGGATTGCCTACTGCGGTGGCATAATCGGGAATATCCCTTATAACTACTGCTCCGACACCAATGTTACACCATTTTCCTATTTTAACACCCTGAATGGCGCTGGCACCTGAGCCAACATGCGTGCCTTCGCCTACAAAAACATCGCCGCTAAGGGTGGCATTGGGTGAAATATGCACATAATCTTCCAGAACACAGTCGTGATCTATAGAAGCATTGGTGTTGATAATACAATGTTTGCCAATGGAGGCATCGGGATTAATGGTAGCGCCTGCCATTACCACCGTACCCTCGCCTACTACCGACCTGCGGGAAATGATAGCTGAGGAATGTATGGCAGTACCATAATTAACAGTAGCGCCCAACTTATCAACCACCTTCCTGCGGGTAGCATTTATACCTATACCAATAACAACCTTATCATTGATGGTAGTACCGGCGGGCAATGGCTTTTTTACCTCATATTCCCAAATAGGATCCTTGTCCGCATCATCCCATATCTGGATGTGCGGCTCATGTATACTTTCAAGTATATCAATAATTACCTTGCCGTGGCCACTGGCTCCGTAAACGATCATAATGGACAAAGATACTTATTAGGTTAGTTAATTAAAACAGGATTAAACCCAGAGGCACAATCAGGGCACAATTCATGGCAAATTAACCTGACTTTTAGCTTCCCCGAGGTATTTGGCAACATTGTGTGTTTCCGGATCAATAGCCAGGGCCTTTTCAAAC